>DASSVA010000408.1:0-2924 GCA_035706385.1 Solimonas sp.
TCGTCGACGGCGAACTGTTCTGGGGCAACGACCGGCTCGAAGACGCGCTCACATGGGCGCAGCGCTGAGCGTGGCCACGCAGAAGGCCCGCGCTCGGCGAGCTTTTTGCGGTTGCAGGAGCACCCATGGGGCGACCCGAAGCTCAACGAAAAAGGCCCGCACTCGGCGGGCCTTTTTCGCGAAACAGAACCGCGTCAGTGCGCGACGGCGTTGCGGCCGGTCGGGATCGACATGCTGCGGTAGACCGCGTCGAGCAGCCACAGCGGTCCGATCAGCAGAAATTGCAGATCCTTGAAGAACGACGGCCGCGCACGCTCGACGTGGTGGCCGATGAACTGGCCGATCCAGGCGATCACGAAGATCGCGACCGACAGCCACAGCAGCTGCACGCCGAGCGCCGCGTGCAGCGCGACGATCAGCCAGTACGCGAGCAGGAAGATCGCCGTCATGCCGAGCGCGAGCCGCCACGACAGGCGGAAGTAATACAGCAGCGTCAGCACGCCGACGATCGTCGCCAGATTGACGTTGCCGTGGCCGACCGGCACGACTTTCAACGCGCCGGCGATCGAGAAAGCGATCAGCGGCACGCAGATCCAGTGCAGCAGCTTGTTGGTCGGGTTGCGATGGCTGGCACTGTATTCGTCCAGCCACTGTGCGAGGGTTCTCATCGGCGTCTCCTTGCCGGTCATTCAGCCTGATGCTGATAGTATGAGTCAGCCATCGCGCGCGCCCGATAGTAAAAAACGCCCCGGGCGGCGCCCGTCGCCAGAGGAGGTCGCAGCAGCGGCATGTCCACACCATCCCCCGCCGATGCGGTCGACCCGCTCGACCGCCTGATCGCCCGCCTCTATCGTTCCGGCCTGCAAGTCGGCGCTTCGCAGTTCCGCGGCTGGGCGCTCGCCGAACTGGCGCGCGTCGTGCGCTGCGACGGTGTGCTGTGGGGCAGCGGCGTGGTGTCGGAGATGCGCTTCCACACCGTCACCGTGCACGGCCTGCCGGACGCATTCCCGGCACAGCTGCAGTCGACGTCGGCGAGCAATCCGATCCTGCCGTACATCCTGCGCGATCTCGACACGCCGATCGACATGCGCGACGTCTTCCCCGACGACGCGTTCTTCGCATCGGAGCTGTACCGCAGCACGTTCGCGCCGTTCGGCATCAACCGCATCCTGTCGACCGGCCATCTCGATCGCCGCAGCGGCCTGTATTCGCTGCTGAGCCTCTACCGCAAGGATCGCAACGCATCGTTCACCGACAGCGACAAGCAGCGCCAGAAACGCGCGAGCTATCACCTGTTCAACGCCGCGTCGCATTCGTTCTTCCTGCACCTCGCGCGCACGTATGCCGATCGCCCGTCCGATGCCGCTGGCGCCGTCGTCGATCCGGAAGGCGTCTTTCACGAAGCGCAGCCGTTGTTCCTCGACATGCTCGACGAGCAGATGCCGGAGCGCGAAGTGCAGCGCCTGCCGTTTCCGATTCCGGCGCCCGGCACGATCGTCACGCACGGCGAGCTGATGGTCCGCTGCGAACAGCTCGGCGATCTGTTCCTGATCATCATCTGGCCGGCCGGCCCGCTCGACCGGCTGACCGCGCGCGAACGCGAGATCGTCTATTGCGTCGCGCAGGGCCTGTCGTTCAAGCAGGCCGCGAAGAAGATCGGCGTCGCGCCGTCGACGGTCGCCAACCATCTGTATCGCGTCTATCGCAAGCTCGGCGTCTACAGCCGCACCGAACTCGCCAGCATCGTCCATCCGCAAACGTCGGCCCATGACTGAAACGCCCGCCGCACCGGGGCGATGGCTGCAACTGTGGGCGCGCTACAAGCATCTCGTCGCGCTGTGCAGTTTCGTCGCCGGCGCCGCGAGCCTGGTGCTGATCCAGCGTCAGGAGAAGGTCGCGCAGACGCTGGTGATCCTGCTGCCGCTGTCGTGGCTGATCGCGATCCTCGAACCGCAATGGCTGAAACTCGCCGAGCGCGGCCGCTGGCTGCGCCATTCGCCGCTGCTGGTGCGCTACCTGATGCAGGGCCTGCATCAGGAATCGTTCTTCTTCACGCTGCCGTTCTTTCTCGCGACGACGACATGGACGAGCCCGCAGCCGGTGTTCCTCGTCGCGCTCGCCGGCTTCGCGCTGGTGTCGATGATCGATCCGCTGTATTTCGATCACGTCGTCGTCCGCCGCGGACTGCTGTGGAGCTTTCACGCCGCGGCCGGCTTCGCGACCGTGCTCGCGGCGGCGCCGATGCTGTGGCAGATCACCACCGCGACCAGCCTGTGGCTGGCGATCGCCGCCGCCGCCGTGCTGGCATTGCCGGCGTTCGCCGCCGCGCTGCCGGGTCGACGCTGGCTGCGCTGGCCGGCCGCGCTGATCGCCAGCGTCGTGCTCGCCGCCGCGCTCGGCATGCTGCGCTTCGCGATTCCGCCGGCGACGCTGCGCGTCCACAACGCGCACGCGGTCGAAAGCATCGACGCCGAACAGCGCACGCCGGGGCCGGGCATCACGACCTTGAGCGCCGAAGAGCTGGATGCGCACGGCCTCTACGCGTGGACGCCGATCCACGCGCCGCGCGGCCTCGCCGAACGGATCGTTCACCAGTGGTGGCATGACGGACATCTGGTCGACAGCATCCCGATCGAAATTCGCGGCAGCCGCGACGCCGGTTATCGCACCTGGACGCACAAGAACAGTTTCCCCGCCGATCCGCGCGGCGACTGGCAGGTGCGCGTCGTCACGCAGAGCGGGCAGTTGATCGGCGTCGTCCGCTTCACGGTCCGCTGAGCGGCCCTACACTGTCCGCCATGAAAACCATCACCGTGCAACAGCTTCGCGACCTGCTCGCCGACGGCGGCGTTACCCTGATCGACGTGCGCGGCGACGACGAGCTCGCGCTCGCGCGGCTCGATGGCGCGCTGCATCTGCCGATG
>DASSVA010000409.1:0-5013 GCA_035706385.1 Solimonas sp.
CATGCGACCGCGACGATGCGCGCGATCGAAGCCGCCGCGCGTGACGTGCTGTACGCCGACAACGAACGGATGCACGCGTTCACGCATCTGTCGCACGTCTACCGGCAGGGCTGCAGCGTCTATTCGACGTTCGTGTTCCGCTCGACCGGCGATCCGGACGGCGACCTGGAACGCTGGCGCCGGCTGAAGTCGCGCGTGTCGACGGCGATCGTCGAGCACGGCGGTACGATCAGCCATCAGCATGGCGTCGGCGTCGACCATGCGCCGTATCTCGTGCGCGAAAAAGGTGAGCTCGGCATCGATCTGATCCGCGCGATGGCGTGCGAACTCGATCCGCAGCAGATGATGAATCCGGGCAAGCTGTTCGCCTGACGGCATGTCCGCGCGCGCCGATCTGCGGAATCTCAACGATCGCTACGATCTGATCGTCGTCGGTGGCGGCATCACCGGCGCCGGCGTCTTCCGCGAAGCGGTGCGCCGCGGCGTGCGCGCGCTGCTGGTCGATGCCGCCGATTTCGCGTCCGGCACGTCGTCGGCATCGTCGAAGCTCGTGCACGGCGGCCTGCGCTACCTGAAGAACGGCCAGTGGCGTCTGACGATGGAATCGGTGCGCGAACGCGAGCGCCTGCTGCGCGAAGCCGCCGGTCTGGTCGAGCCGCTGCCGTTCCTGATGCCGATTCGTGCCGGCCGCAAACCGGGTCGCTGGCTGATGCAGATCGGTTTGCGTGTCTACGATGCGATGGCCGGCACGCGGCGTTCGTTCTGGCTCGACGCGAAACGTGCCGTCGCGCGTGAGCCGGTATTGCAGTCCGACGATCTGCGCGGCGCGATGCTGTACGAGGATGCGACGACCGACGATGCGCGGCTCGTGCTGCGCCTGCTGTTCGCCGGCGTCGGCGACGGCGGCACGGTGCTGAATTACGTCGCCGCCGATATCGGTCGCGACGACGCGCGCGTGCGCGGCGTGCGCCTGCGCGATGCCGACAGCGGTGCGACGCGCGAGATCGCGGCGACGCTGGTGATCAACGCGACCGGCGCCTGGGCAGACCGGCTTTCCGCTGCACCGTCCGGCGCGCCGCCGCTGCGGCCGTTGCGTGGCAGCCATCTGGTGTTCGCGGCGCGCAGTCTGCCGTTGTCGCATGCGGTGACCTGGCTGCATCCGCACGACGGCCGGCCGGTGTTCGCGTATCCGTGGCAGGGTGCCATCGTCTACGGCACGACCGATCTCGATCACGACGGCGAACTCGCATCGCCGGCGATCACCGTCGCCGAAACCGGCTATCTGATGACGGGTTTGCGCGCGCAGTTTCCGAACCTTTCGTTGCGCGCCGGCGATGCACTGTCGAGCTATGCCGGCGTGCGGCCGGTCGTCGCCGGCGGCCACGACGATCCGTCGCGCGAATCGCGCGAATCGGCGATGTGGACGTCGCCGGGGCTGATCGGCATCACCGGCGGCAAGCTGACGACGTTCCGCGTCACCGCGCGGCAGGTGCTGGACGCCGCGGCCGCCGAACTGCCGCAACTGGCGACGGCAAGCGACGGTGCACTGTTCGATGTCGCCGCGCACGATCGTCTCGGCGGTCGCTACGGCGCGGCGGCGACGGATATCCGCGCGATGCCGGCCGCGTTGCAGACGCCGCTGGCCGGCACGCCGTATGGCCTCGCCGAACTGATCTGGTCGCTGCGTCACGAGGCGGTCGTCCATCTCGACGATCTGCTGTTGCGGCGCACGCGCATCGGCCTGGTCAGCGCAAACGGTGGCGCCGCGCTGCTGCCGATGCTCGCCGAACACTGTCGCGCGGAGCTCGGCTGGGACGAAATGCGCTGGCAACAGGAATGCGAACGTTACCGCGCGCTGTGGCAGGCGCGGCACGCGCCGCCGGCCGCATGAACGCGCGCACGATCCTCAGCCTCGACGTCGGCACGCAGAGCGCGCGCGCGCTGGTGTTCGACGCGCACGGCAAGCTGCTCGCCAAGGCGCAGGAGGTGTTCGCCAAGACCTACGAATCGCCGCGGCCCGGCTGGGCCGAGCAGGACCCGGAAATCTACTGGCGCGCGATCGTCGCCTGCTGCCAGCGCTTGTGGCGCGACGGTGCGGTCAGCGCGCGCGACGTCGCCGCGCTGAGCGTGACGACGCAGCGTTCGACGGTGATCTGCGTCGACGCCGACGGCGAAGTGCTGCGGCCGGCGATCGTCTGGCTCGATCAGCGCCGCGCCGTGCAGCCGCCCGATCTCGGCATCGCGTGGCGCAGCGCGTTCCGTCTCGTGGGCGCACATCATCTGATCGCGCAGGTGCAGCGCGAGGCCGAGGCGAACTGGCTCGCCGAGCAGCAACCGGAGATCTGGCGGCGGACCGCGCGCTTCCTGCTGTTGTCCGGCTGGCTGAACTGGCGGCTGTGCGGTGCGTACGTCGATTCGGCCGGCTCGCAGGTCGGCTATCTGCCGTTCGACTACAAGCGTCTGGACTGGGCCGGTCCGCGCGATTTCAAATGGCGCGCGCTCGCCGTGCGTCGCGAGCAGCTGCCGGAACTCGTGCCGCCATCGGCGACGCTCGGCGCGCTGACCGGCGCCGCCGCCGATGCGCTCGGTCTGCCGGCCGGCCTGCCGCTGATCGCCGCCGCCGCCGACAAGGCTTGCGAAGTGCTCGGCTCGGGCGCGGTCGAGCCGGACGTCGCGCAACTGAGTTTCGGCACGACCGCAACGATCAACACCACGCAATCGCGTTACATCGAAGTGCAGCGGCTGGTACCGGCGTATCCGGCCGCGCAGCCGCACGCGTGGAACACCGAAATCCAGATCTATCGCGGCTTCTGGATGGTCAGCTGGTTCCGCCGCGAATTCGCGATGCACGAGGAACGGCTGGCCGCCGAGCGCGGCGTCGCGGTCGAGACGCTGTTCGACGAACTCGTCAGGACCGTGCCGGCCGGCGCGATGGGCCTGACGCTGCAGCCGTACTGGTCGCCCGGCGTGCGCATTCCCGGGCCGGAGGCCAAGGGCGCGATCATCGGCTTCGGCGACGTCCACACGCGCGCGCATCTGTATCGCGCGATTCTCGAAGGTCTGATCTACGGCCTGCGCGGCGGCTGCGAACAGATCGAGAAAAAATTGCGGCGGCCGGTCCGTCTGCTGCGCGTCGCCGGCGGCGGTTCGCAGTCCGATACCGCGATGCAGATCACCGCCGACGTCTTCAACCGGCCGGCCGAGCGGCCGTCGATCTACGAAACCTCGGGGCTCGGTGCGGCGATCAACGCCGCGGTGGCCTTGGGCTGGCACGCCGATCATGCGACGGCGGTGCGCGCGATGACGCGCGTCGGCCGGCGCTTCGAACCGGATCCGGCGGCGGTGAAGGTCTACGACGCGCTGTATCGCGAGGTCTACAGCCGGATGTACGGCCGGCTGCAGCCGCTGTATCGCAGCATCCGCCGGATCACCGGCTATCCGGCCTGAGCGCGCCGTCCGCTACATCGGCGTCTGGCCGGCGCCGGTCGGATCGACATGCCAGGCCGGCGGCGGCAACTGGCCTTTCCAGTTCTTCTTGCGATGATCGACGGTGACGTGCGTGTAGATGCCACCGCGCACGTTGAATACCGCGGTCAGACGCAGATAGCGCGGCGCGATCGCCTTGACCAGATCGTCGAGAATCCGGTTGGTGACGGCTTCGTGGAAGCAGCCTTCGTCGCGGAAACTCCAGATGTACAGCTTCAGCGCCTTCAGCTCGACGCATTTCTTGTCGGCGACGTATTCGAGATACAGCGTGCCGAAATCGGGCTGCCCGGTCATCGGGCACAGACAGGTGAATTCCGGGATGCGCATGCGGATGCAGAAATCGCGCTGCGGGGCCGGATTCGGAAAGGTTTCCAGCGTTTTGCTGGGTTGGCTCGGCATGGGGGAAACTCGGCTCGATGTCAAGGGGAATGCACGATGCGGACGGTGCGCGAAAGCGCTGTCGCCGCGGGACGCTTAATTTACACTAGCGGCCGTCAACGCCGGCCGTACGGCCGCAATACTTTCCGAACGAATTAAGGCGAACGCCGGCCTGCCGCCGGCCAGAGATCTCTAAACGCATGCGACTTTCGGGTATCAAACTCGCCGGTTTCAAATCCTTCGTCGACCCGACGCATCTGCCGTTGCCTTCGAACCTGACCGGCGTCGTCGGGCCGAACGGCTGCGGCAAATCGAACGTGATCGACGCGGTACGCTGGGTGCTCGGCGAAACCAGCATGAAGAACCTGCGCTCGGCCGATGCCGAGGACGTGATCTTCAATGGCTCGAAGACGCGCAAGCCGGTCGGCCGCGCGTCGGTCGAACTGATCTTCGACAACTCCGACGGCCAGATCGCCGGCCCGTTCGCCGCGTACGCGGAAATCTCCGTGCGCCGCGAACTGATGCGCGACGGCAATTCGCAGTACTACCTCAACAGCCGCAAGTGCCTGAAGCGCGACGTCACCGATCTGTTCCTCGGCACCGGTCTCGGCGGCAAGAACCAGTACGCGATCATCGAGCAGGGCATGGTCTCGCGGATGATCGAAGCCAAGCCCGAGGAACTGCGGCAATGGCTGGAGGAAGCGGCCGGCATCTCGAAATACAAGGATCGCCGCCGCGAGACCGAATCGCGGATCAAGCAGACGCGCGAGAACCTCGCGCGCCTCAACGACCTGCGCTCGGAGATTCAGCAGCGCCTCGAAGTGCTGACCAGGCAGGCCGCGAACGCCGAGAAGTATCGCGACCTGAAGACGCAGGAGCGCCAGCTGCGCGCGGAAATCCTCGCGTTGCGGATGCGCCAGTTCGACGATCAGGGTCAGGGTCACGAAACCGCGATCGGCGAATTCGAGCAGGCGCTGGAAGCGGCGCGCACGCGCGTCCACCACAGCGGCGAGGCGCGCGTCGCCGCCGAGATCGAGCAGCGCGCGCAGGCGCAGAAGCTCGGCGACGAGCAGAGCAAGGTCTACGAGGCCGAAGCCGCGCTCGCGCGCCAGGAACAGAGCCTGCAGCACGCGCGCGAACTGCAGCAGC
>DASSVA010000410.1:0-2394 GCA_035706385.1 Solimonas sp.
AACCGGGCATGTGGCCGACCAGCAGATCGTAAGTGTCGTTGTAGGTGCCGTTGCCGCCGGCGGTCACGAAATCGCTGCCGCGATAGACGCAGGTATCGGACGTCAGGATCACGCTGCAGACGCCCGGATTCTCGTAAATGCCGATGCCGCCGAGCGCGTTGATGTTGTTCAGGCCGAGCGACGACGCCAATGCACCGAACGCCTGCTGCAATTGCGCCGGCAGTGCGCCGGCGGCGATGCCGAGACCATTGCCGGTACCGGCGCACCCGGCATCCGGCAGATGGCAGTTCGTCAGCGTCGGGCCGAACGCCGCGAACGCGAGGTCTTCCAGATCGACCTGCATCGGCGCGTTCGGCCGGTACGCGAGTTCGCCCTGCACCGACCATGCGCCGACCGTGGTGTTGAACGATACGCCGTACAGCTTGATGTTCTGCGGATATTCGACCTGCAGCTTCGCCGAATCGAAGCCGACCGCGTCGCTGCTCGCACCTTCCGGATCGTTCGGATGCAGCAGCGCGTGCAACAACGGCACATCGGCGCAGGCCGCGAGAAATTCGACGGTGCTGGTGGTGTGCTTCGCGCACGATTCCTCGGTCGCGTAGAAACTGACGTACGGCGCGCGCGCGTGGTAGTTCTCGAAATAGAACGCGAGTTCGGTGCCGCTGCCGAGATTCTCCGCGTAGTACTTGAACGCCGCGCCGTACTGACCGCCATTGTCCGGATCGCGGTCGCGCAGGCGCTCGATCGTCGTCGACGTGTTGGTGATGCCGGACAGCGGATTGTCGAGCAGCAGACCGAGGCTGTCCGGATCTTCCGCTGCGCCGCCGAAGCTGACGCTGGCGTGATCGACGGCGTTGCGCGAACCGACATCGAGGAACGAAAAATATGAACCGGGCGCCGGCGCTTCGAGCGGCTCCCATTCGTACTGGTAGAACGCTTCGACCGTCGCGTTTTCGAACGGCTCGAACGACGCGAACGCCATGCCGACCGGCGTGAACACTTCCTCGACCTGATACCCGACGCGGAAGAAGTTGTTGGTGTTGACCGGATTGATCGAGTTGATCGAATCGAACACCAGCAGCGTCGACTCGCCCCAGTTCAGCGTCTGGCGTCCGAGCTTGACGGTCAGCTCCTTGTCGAACGGCAGCGGCAGATGGCCGTAGATGTACGCATCGAGCAGTTGCAGATCGCTGCCGATCTGTTTGAGCGTGGCGCCGTCGCTGCGCTTGTTGCGCACGACGCCACCCGGACCATAGGCGATGCCGCACGGCCCGCCGCCCGGATTGCGATACGCCGGGCACGGTCGCGAATCGTTGCGCACGACCAGTGTCGAGACCGGCAGCGGCAGATTGACCGGCAGCAGTTCGGAGCCCGGCGTCGACGCGTAGCCGACATCGAGATAGTTGTCGGCGGTGATGCGGTTCGGATGGTATTCGCGGAAATCGGCGTTGACCGCGTCGTAGAAATACAGGCCTTTGACGAACACGCCCCAGTCGCCGAGCGTCAGGCTGAGATCCTGCGTGATCTTGAACGGCGCCTGCACCAGATCGTAGCGGTCGTAATTCAGATCGCCGTCATCGGAATTGATCGAGAACTGTCCGGGCGCACCGGCAAGGCGTGCCGCCGGAAACGTCTGTTCGCGAAACAGTCCCTGGCAGGACTGGTAGTGGATGCGCGCGGTGCCGTTGCTGTCGACGCGACCGCAGACGCCGGGATCGTTGTTGGCCTTGCCGACCAGACGCTTCGATCGGCTTTCCATGCGCACCGCGACGCCGGCCGTGACGGTCGTGTTGAGCGTGCCGTTGAGCACGAGGTCGTCGCTGAACGGCAGATCGAAACTGAGTGCATGGACGGCGACCGGCTGCAAGCCGATGACCGCGGCCACCACCGCGGACGCAAACGCGTGACGCTGCTGCATGGCGCTCCCCCTTTGGGTGGCACCTGACGGCGCCCGCCGAATCGAGTCGGCGTTTGCGATGCCTGCGCAGCCCCCGCGCCCGGCTTCGCTTATGTCCGGATTATCGGCCGAAACCTTGCGGGTGCAAGTGGATTTTCGATTACCGGCGACTTGCGCCGTCAATCGGCCGGCGCGTGGTGCGTCCGTATCCGGTCGCGGATTTCCGCTGCCGGACGATGGCAATAACGCCGGCCATCGGGCGTCGATTCCGGCGATGGCGGCACCGCAAAGCAATGTGTGTCGGCATCGCCGCAGCGGGCGGCGAAACGACAGGCGGCGAATGCTTCGTCGTGCCGCGACAGGCTGCCCGGAATCGCGAACATCGGCGCATCGGAGTCGGCGTCGAGGCGCGGTCGCGCGCGCAACAAGGCCTGCGTGTACGGATGCGTCGGCGCGCGCAGCAGCGTCGCGGTGTCGCCTTCCTCCATCACGCAGCC
>DASSVA010000411.1:0-12694 GCA_035706385.1 Solimonas sp.
CCGAAGCCGGTGACGAAGCGGCAGAGCGCGAAGGTGGCGAGGTTGAAGGAGAAAGCGGTCGCCACCGTGGCCGCGAGGTAGATGACCAGCGTGACGAGGAAGATCTTCTTGCGGCCGAGCCGGTCGGCGAGCCGGCCGAACAGCAGCGCGCCGAGCACCGCGCCGAGCACGTAAGCGCTCGCCGAAAAGCCGATCTGCGCGTCGCTCATGCGCAACGACGGGCTCTCCTTCAACGCGCCGGCGACCGCGCCGGCCAGCGTCACTTCGAGCCCGTCGAGTATCCAGGTGATGCCGAGCGCGACGACGACCAGCGTATGGAAGCGGCACCACGGCAGACGATCGAGGCGCGCCGGGATCGCGCTGTCGATCGTCCGGGCGGTGGCGGGCGTGGCGCTCATCGTGATGACAAATTGCGGGTGGACGCCCTGTATCGCGCGCGGCGGCTGAACCGGCGCTGGCGCTCAGGCCGCGGGCTTGCGCGCGACGACGCTGCGGCTCGGCACGACGAACAGGAAATTCGGCGCGCCGACCACGACCGGCGCGAAGCCGTGCGCACGCAGCAGCGCGGCGTACGCGCGCGCGTGGCGGATGTCGATCAGCGCGACGTGGCCGCCCGGCTTCAGCACGCGGACGATCTCGCCGATCGCGACGCGGCGGTCGTCGTCGCTCGCGAGATTGTGCAGCGCCCAGCTCGACACCACGACATCGAAGCTCCCGGCATCGAACGGCAAAGCGCGTGCGTCAGCGGTACGCACTTCACAGCGCGTCGCGACGCCTTCGAGGCGCAGATTGCGCAGCGTCGCGTCCGGCGAATTGCGCGCCTGATCCTCGTTGCGCCAGATGTCGATGCCGACCGCGCGACCGCTCGTCAGCCGTCGCGCGACACCAGCCAGCATCAGGCCGCGGCCGCAGCCGACGTCGAGCACGCGTTCGTCGCCGCGCCACGGCATCGCATTCAACACCTTGTCGCGCAGGCGGAACTTGCCGACGCGACTGCCCCACAGCATCACGCACGCGGTCGCGACGAACGACCAGCCCATCCAACCGAGCGAGCGTGCAATGCCGAGAACGCTCGGTGCCGTCGTGACCGGCAACATGGCAACCAGCGTGGGTGCGGCGAAATTCACCACCAGCGCCACCGTACCGAGCATCAGGAAACGGCGCACGACATCGGGAGCGTCAATGCCGTAGTCGGGAACTTCGCGTGGAGGTCTGGGCTTGTCCATGATCGGGAATGGCGGCCGGATTCGCACAGGATAGCGCCGGCACGATGCCGTGATGATGCTCAGCATCCGTATGCTATAAATCAACCGGGCATGGGGGTGTCCAGTGCGTCGCCCCCGGCCTTCCGCAGACACTGTGGTCGGTCATCCGGGGAAATCGGCGCTGATGAGAATCGAACCCGTCGTTCCGTTGCGTGCGGCAACCGCGCTCGCGGCACGACGGCCATGAGCGATATCACGCGCCTGCTCGGCGCTGCCGCCGGCGGTGATGCGGTCGCGGTACGAGAACTGTACGCGGCACTGTATCCGGACATTCGTCGCATCGCCCGCGCGCGGCTCGCCGCGGCCGGTGGCGTCACCGGGCTCAACACCACTGCGCTGGTGCACGAGGGCTTCCTGCGCATGGCCGACAATGAAGGTCTGCGCGGTAGCGCGCGCGTGCAGTTCTTCGCGTACGTCGGCCGCGCCCTGCGCTCGGTCGTGCTCGACTATCTGCGCGCGCAGGGCGCCGAAAAGCGCGGAGGCGAGGTGCAGATGGTGACGCTCTCGCATGCCGATGAAGTGCCGGCGACTGCTGCGTTCGGCCAGGATCTCGAAGCGCTCGACAGCGCCATCACCCGAATGCAGATGCTCGATGAAGCATTGAGTCAGACGGTGGAGATGCATTTCTTCGCCGGCATGACGATCCCGGAGATCGCGGCGGTGCGCGACGTCTCGACGCGTACCGTCGATCGCGAACTGAAGAAGGCTCGGCTGCTGCTCGCCGAGCTGCTCGCGCACTGAGCAAGACATCATGCCGGTCATGTCGGCCTGTCGTGAACCGGACCACGACGACGTCTGTTCCGATATGGTTCCTGTCGCGATCTCCACCACAATGCCGGTCGCAACGGCACCCCGATGATTTCGCGCGATCAATGGTCGCGCTGGTCGGCGCTGCTCGACGAAGCGCTGGAGCTTGACGACGACGCGCGCAATGCGTGGCTGGCGACGCTGCGCGAACACCAGCCGGATGCCGCGATCGCCGTCGCCCGCCTGCTCGGACACGCAAGCGAGCCAGTACCGCTGATCGCATACGAGCGCTCGCTGCAGGACGCCTTGCATGAAAACGACCACGCCGGCACCGCCAGCAGCGGCCAGTCATTCGGCCCCTGGCAGATCAGTCACAAACTCGGCAGCGGCGGCATGGGCGAAGTCTGGTTGGCAACACGCGGCGATCATCTCTACGAAGGCCAGGCCGCGATCAAGCTGCTCGCCGATGGCAATGACATCCGTCGACTCGGCGCGCGCTTCGCACGCGAACGCAATCTGCTCGCGCGCCTCTCGCACCCCGGCATCGCACGCCTGCTCGATGCCGGCATCAGTGACATGCAGCCGTATCTGGTACTCGAATACGTCGATGGAGTCAGCCTGCTTGACCACGCGCACACGCACGCGGCAACGGTCGCCGATCGCCTGCGACTGACGCTGGTGATTGCCCGCGCCGTGGAATATGCGCACAGCCGCCTGATCGTGCATCGCGATCTCAAGCCATCGAACGTGGTCGTGACCAAAGACGGTGAAGTCAAGCTGCTCGATTTCGGCATCGCGGCGCTGCTGGGCGACGAGGATGGCAGCCACGATATGACGGCGTTGACGCGACTCTACGGTCGCGGCCTGACGCTGGACTACGCCGCACCCGAGCAGATCGCCGGCGCGGCAACCGGCGTCGGCTGCGACATCTATTCGCTCGGCGTCATGCTGTTCGAACTGCTCGCCGGTGCGCGACCACTGCGCGGCGAGCGACCCGGCCGCGCCGCGCTCGAACATGCAGTGCTGCATACCGAAGCGCCGCGTCTGTCGCGCGCAATCCAGCAGCCACTGCCGGCCGATCATCCAACGGGCGCGCGACCGCTCGACGTCGAGCGCGTACGCGGTGATCTCGACGCGATCGTCGCCAAGGCGCTGCGCAAAGCGCCCGAAGACCGCTACCCGACGATGGCCGCCTTTATCGCCGATCTCGAACACTGGCTCGCGCACCGTCCGGTCTCCGCCGGCCGCGGTGACCAGCGCTATCGCGCGCGGCTGTGGCTGCGCCGCAACCGCGTCGCCGCCGTTCTGACCGCCGCCGTCGTGCTGTCACTGAGCGTGGGCCTCGCGCTGTCGCTGTGGCAGTGGCGCGCCGCACGTGCGCAGACCGCTCGCGCGCAGGCGGTCAGCGCCTTCATGTCCGATCTGTTCCGCGCCGCCGATCCGGAGCGCACCAGGGGCGAGAATCTCGCCGTCCGCGATCTCGTCGACGCCGGCGCGCAACGCCTCGTCAACGGCTCGATCGACGATCCGCAGATTCGCGCGCAGCTCGGCGCGGCGCTCGGCAGCACCTATGTTTCGCTGAGCCGCCCGGATCGCGCGGTACCGGTGCTCGAAGACGCCTTGCGGAACAGCATCCGTGCCGACGGCGCCGACGCCGTGTCGAGCGCTCGCCTGCAGCTGCTGCTGGCCAAGGCCGAGTTCCAGGACGAGCAGTACGCGGCGGTCATCGAACGCTATGAGCGGGCAATCCCGACACTGGAGCGGGCCGGCGAAGCCCTCGCCGAGAGCACCATCCTCGCGCGCAATCTGTGGGCGTATTCGCTGGCCAAGCAGGGCGACTTCGACGATGCCGATCGCGTCATCGGCGAAACACGTACACGCGTGCTGACCGCATTCGGCACATCGCACTGGCTGTATGTCGAGACCATCAACGACACGGCGACACTGGCGACGATCCGCGGCGACTGGCAGACCGCACGCACGCTGCTGACGTCGATCCGCCAGCAGATGCTGCGGCCGCCGACCGGCCACCGTCAGGATGCGCTGACGATGCGCCTCAATCTCGCCAACATCTACGCGCGCACCGGCGCGCCGGGCGAAGCGCTGGAGATGCTGCGTCCGGTCGTGCACGACTACACCGATCTGCTCAGCTCCGACGCCAACCAGACCCTCGTCGCTCGCTGGTTTCTCGCCGACACGCTCAAGCGCACCGGCCAGTACGCGGCCTGTGCCGATGAATACAAGTCGCTCGCCGAAGCGCGCACGCGCATTTCCGGCGCCCGCCACCCGCTCACCGTCGACGTGATCTCGAAAGTTGCGATGTGCGAGCGTCTGCGCGGCGACCGCGTACAGAGCCGTCTGCACGCCGACCGTGCCATCGCCGCGCTGCCCGCATCCGACGACCCGCCACAACGAACGGTGCTGCGCATCGCCTCGACACTCGCGGCGCTGGCCCTGGACGATGGCGACACCGCGCGCGGACTGCCGCTGCTGGCGCGTGTCCGCCACCTGATCGACGCACTGAACCTGCAGACTCGCGACGACAGGGTCTGGTACGAAGTCCTGCATGCTTACACGCAGACAACGCACGGCGAAGTGCAACAGGCGCTGCACGACTACGAAGATGCACGTCAACGTGCGCCCGCGGCAATGTCGACGATCACACCGGACGCCTACTACGCCTACCTGCTCGCCTTGGCCGGCCATCGCGACGCCGCCCGCCAGCAGCTCGCCACTGCACGTGCCAACGCCGCGTCGCGATTCCCGGCGACACACCTGATCTTCGCCAGTCTCGATTATGTCGACGCGATGCTGGCCGATTCCGATGCTGCCCGGCACCGCGCGCTGGCCACCATGAAAACGCGCGGCGCCACGACACCGACGTTGCCACTATCACCGTTCTGGTTCGGGCTGATCTAGGGCCTGTTAACGCTATGGACGATCGCTGCGTTACTGCCAGAAATCGCGCCCGGCAAGGCGCGAAGCGCAGGCCTTGGTGGTTCCAAGGCCAAGCTTTGCAACGCCGCGGGGCACGATTTCTGGCGCAACCCGTACGGGACGGGGCCGTTTTGGCGCAGTGCGGCGTTGTCAGCCGCTTCTTGGGAACCGCCCAAGTGCGCGTCTGGCGCCTTGCCCTGCGCCAAAACGACCTCCGTCGCAGCGACCGCCATCGCGTTAACAGGCCCTAGGACAACGCCGGCCCGATCACTTGAGCGCCGGAATTGGACCCGGCGCCACACCCTCCGGGAAACATCCGGAAATTTTCTGTCGTGATGGTCGGCGCAACCGCGTCTTCTGATGTGAAGGCCTTGCAAGGGCACACACATCAGGAAGCGCAACGATGAACCAGCAGCAGATTTCCCGGCAGCATGGCATTCCCCGGCCCACCGTCCGCAGCGTGCAGTTCGGCCTGGCGCTTGCCTTCGCCGCGCTGCTCGGCAACGGCAATGCGCATGCCGCTGCAAGCGCCGGTCTTGCGCCGGCGTCCTTTGATTTCGGCGTACAGCCCATCGGCACATTCAACTCGAAGCAGAACTTCATCCTGAGCAACGACGGTGACGCATCGTTCACCGTCTCCGGGACCGGAGTTCTGGTCTCGACCCATTTCCTGCTCGAACAAAGCAGCTGTCCCTCGCAGACAACGCTGGCACCCGGCGATTCCTGCATCTTCAAGGTGACGTTCTGGCCGGCCTCGGCGGGCCCGCTGACGGGGACGCTGACCATCCCAACCAGCCTCGGCAATGAGGTGGCAACGCTCAATGGCATCGGCCAGGACAGAAACGCGGATGTCACCCTGAGCCCGATCAATTTTGATTTCGGTTTCATCGCACCGGGAGCCAGCAGCGACGACCATGCGTTCACGCTGACCAACAATGGCAGCGCCGCGCTGTCCGTGACCAGCGTTGCCAACCCGGCGTTCTTTCCCGTGACCAACAACTGCCCTGGCAGCCTGCCGGCTGGTTCAGCCTGCGTCTTCAGCATGCACTTCTCGCCACCAAGCCTGGGCGCCAGCAGCGGAACCTTGACGGTCCATACCACGGCCGGCGATGCCTACGCCGGCGTCCGGGGCACCGGCTCGAACGCGACCGGGAACCCGCCGCTGGTCATCGTCAGCAGCGGCACGGCCAGTTATGCAGGCACTCCCGTTGCCATCGACGGCGGCTTGACGATCACCGATACCGACAGTGCCACCCTGGCCAGCGCCAGCGTGGCGATCACGGGCAATCTGCACGCCGATCAGGACCAGTTGTCGTTCGACAACGACGGCTCGATGGGCAATATCGTCAGCAGCTACGACGGCTACGGCACGCTGAGCCTGAACTCGGCCGGGGCAAGCGCCACGCTCGCCCAGTGGCAGACGGCATTGCGCGCCGTGCGCTACACCAACACGTCGACGGCGCCAAACCTCGTCGATCGCAGCATCGCATTCGCTGTCAGCGACGGCACCTTTGCCAGCAACACCGCGACGCGCACGCTCGCACTGCTCGGCGACACCTCTCCGGCGGCGATCAGCTTCACCCCGCTCTCGGGTGTTGCGCGCAACGTCACCGTCACCAGCAACAGCGTTACGGTGAGCGGCATCAACACGGCGATCCCCGTGATGGTCAGTGGTGGCACGTTTGCGATCAACGGCGGAACCTACACCGATAGCGCCGGCAGCGTGAACAACGGCGACACGATCACGGTACGTCAGACCAGCTCTGCGAGCTTCAATACCGCGACCACGGCGACACTGACGATCGGCAGCGGCGGTGATGCGCAGTCCGCCGACTTCACGGTGACAACGCTGAACGTCGACACGGCACCGGACGCCTTTGGCTTCGGCACGCGCAGCGGCGTGACGCCGGGATCGACGCAGACCAGCGGTTCGATCACCCCGACCGGCTTCAACGACAGCACGAACATTTCCGTCGCCGGTGGTCTGTATGCGATCAACGGAGGGGCGTTCACCAGCAGCCCCGGCACTTTCGCCCCGGGAGATCATCTGGCGGTGCGCCTCACCGCCTCGAACCAGTTCTCGGCTGCGGCCAGTGTGCAGCTGACGATCGGCGGGATCACAGGCAGCTTCACGGTAACGACTGTCGCTGCCGACACAACGCCGGATGCCTTTTCGTTCAGCTCCGCATATGACGTGATGCCCGGCACGACGCAGACCAGCAACGCGATCACGATCAGCGGCCTCAACACGAATGCCCCGGTCACCGTCAGCGGCGGCAGTTACCGCATCAATGGCGGCACCTTCACCACCACTCCCGGCAGCGTCGTCAACGGCGACACGGTGACCATGCGCCAGACCGCGTCAGCCAGCTTCTCGATGACGACTGCGGCGATACTGACAGTCGGCGGGGTCAGCGCCGACTATCAGGTGAGCACAGTCGCGGCCATGGTCGATCCGGCTGCATTCACGTTCGGCAGCGTGAACGGCGTCGAGCCGGGCAGCGTGCAGACTTCAGGAACGGTCGCGGTCAGCGGCACCAACACGGCGAGCCCGATCAGCGTCAATGGCGGTCACTATGCAATCAACGGCGGCACTTTCACCGCAGCCGCCGGCACCGTCCAGCCGGGCGACGAGGTGGCCGTTCGCACGACCGCCAGCGCGATGTTCAGCAGCACGGTGAAGGTGACCCTGACGATCGGCGCAACACAGGGCAGCTACCAGGTCACGACGCTGGCGGCCGACACCACGCCCGATTCCTTCACGCTGGGCAGTGTCGATGGCGTGCTTCCGGACAGCCTGCAGACCAGCGAGACGGTGACCGTCAGCGGCATCAACACCGCCACGCTGATCAGCATCGACAGCGGGCAGTACCGGATCAATGACGGTGCATACGGCGATGCGCCCGGCACCGTCCACGCCGGCGACCGGATCACGGTACAGCGCCAGGCACCGTCGGGGTTCAGCGAAACCGGGCAGGCGACACTGACCATCGGCGGTGTGAGCGCGAGCTTCGCGATCACGACCACGACCATGGACGCCGTGCCCGACAGCTTCACGATTCCGCCGATCGACACCGCGACCCCAGGCGCCACCGTCAGCAGCCCTGTCGTGCAGATCACCGGCATCAACGCGCCGACCCCGTTCACGATCGACCAGGGCTGCCTGCGGATCGATGCCGGCGAGGATTGCGTGACGAACGGCCTGCTGCATCCGGGCGACAGCTTCCAGGTGGTCGTGCACATTGCATCGAACGGCTGCCAGAACATCAGCGGCACGGTCACCATTGGCGGCGTATCGAACCCGTTCACGGTCACCACGCAATGCCGCAAGAAGAGCGGCGGCGGTGCACTGGGCGAGGCCTTGCTGGCGGTCCTGTTCGCGCTTGGCCTGTTGCGTCGCGGAGTCAGGGCCCATCGCGGGCAGAACATCCACTGACGGGGCACCTTCCATGCCCGCAGATTCTCTGCTCATGCGCCGGCTGATCACGACCCTGCTGCTCAGCGCGACGCTGGCCGCCTGCAACGAAGCTGGCGCGCCGGCGACCACCGACAACGGTGCGATCGTCGCGGATGTCAGCGACCCCCACTGCGCGCAGATTCCGCCGGCACAGCTGGTCGATTACAAAGCAGCGCACAATCAGTTCGGCGGACCGGAGGAGCTGACGCCGCTGTTCACAAAAGGCCAACTGTTCCACGACGAGGAGGAAATCCGCTTCAAGTGGAAACAGGCCGGCAGCCAGATCATCGGCATTCAGGTCCTGCTGCTGCGTCGTTGCAGCGAACCGGTGATCCATAACTCGCCGCTCTACGAAGTTTCCCCGGGCAGCGGTGAGGTCAGCACGCCGCTGTACACCAGCAATGCCGGCAGCTCATATCCTTCCGGGACGCCGGCACTGGTGCAGATCACCTCGACTCAGGTCGACGCGCAGAAGATGACCGGCACCACCACCGTGATCGCGCAGTACACGATCCGCGTCGAAGGACCGCGACACTGAAGAACATGGACATCTGACATGAACATCGCCGCCACGATTCGCGCCGGCACGCTCGGCGCCCTGCTTGCTCTCGGCTGCACGGCTCCGACCCAGGCCGACGACACGAGGGTTCCGGCCCGGGATGTCGCCGGCCTCCAGGATCCAGCCGGCCTGCCCCGCTATGCCGGTTCCGTGCTGTACCTGCGCGAAGACGTCGACTACGACGAAGTGAAGCTGCCGGCTTCGGCGCCGATCTATGCGGATGCCGAGAAGAAAACCCGACTGACCGCCAAGCAGCTACTCGACGCCAAAGGCATGCGCGCACGGATGATGTACATCACGCCAACCGGTCGCTCGTCGCTGGAAGTCCTGCGCAATTATCAGTCGGCGCTCGGCAGCAAGGGTTACACCACCGTCTACGAATGCAGCGGTGATGACTGCGGTCCGTCGATCGACGCGGTCGGCCGTAGCAGCGGTGGCTATGAATACCTGCTCAACTTCCTGTTCCCGGCTGGCCAGATCAACTGGGAGGATGCGGCCATGCCGGCCTGCGCCACCGGCAGCTTCATGAGCGAGGTCCGCTACGCGCTGCTGAAGAACGATCGCAGCGGCGAAGTGATCGCGATCGTCACCCAGAAACCCGGCGACAGCTCGGTGTACTGTGACGAAGCGAGCTGGAAGCAGCGCGTCAACATCAGCGTCATTTACGTGAAGCCGAAGACCATGGAGCAGAACATGGTCACGCTCAAGTCCAGCGAGATGAGCAAGGCCATCAGCGAAACCGGCCGCGTCGCGCTGTACGGCATCCTGTTCGACACTAACAGAACCGAACTCAAGCCCGAGTCGCTGGTGACGATCGCCGAGATCGCCAAGCTGCTCAACGCTGAACCGAAGCGCCGCCTGATCGTCGTCGGTCACACCGACACGGTCGGCAGCTTCGAAAGCAATCGCGATCTCAGCCAGCGTCGCGCGCAGGCCGTCGTCGCCGTACTCATCTCACAGTACCGCATCGACGCGAAACGTCTGCTTGCCTTTGGCGCCTCGTTCTCGTCGCCCACCGCCAGCAACGATGACGAGACCGGGCGTGCCAGGAACCGTCGCGTCGAACTCGTCTCGTTCTGAGCGACGACCGGCGCGCGCACCGCGATCGCTTTCTCCACAGACATCGATCAGAACGCGACACGATCACCGCGCCGCCAGATCAGGCAGCGATTGTTGGCCGGCATCGCCACGTCGGCGACGCGCCGCAGGCCGATCGCGTGCGCGAGCGCGTCGACCGCCTCGGCGTCGCGAATGCCCATCTGCGGATCGCGCGCTTTCAGCCACTGATCGAACTCGGCGTTGCTCGCGCTCGTGAATCTGCCGTCGTCATTGAACGGACCGTAGACGACCAGCGTTGCGTCACGCTCCAGCGACGCGTCGAGGCCGGCGAACGTCGCCTCAACCTCAGGCCAGTGCATGATGTGCAGCGTGTTCGCGGTGAACGCGGCATCGTAGCCGCGCGGCGGCCACGCGTCGGCGCTCACGTCGAGCGCGAGCGGCGGCAATACGTTCGGCAGGCGCGCTTCGGCCAGCCACAGGCGGATGCCGTCGTGATGTTCGGCGCGTTCCGAAGTCTGCCATTGCAGGTTCGGCAGCGCGGCGGCGAAGTGCACGGCGTGCTGACCGGTGCCGCTGCCGATCTCCAGCACGCGGCGGCGGTCGGCGAAGTGTTCGCGCAGCACGGCGAGAATCGGCTCGCGGTTGCGGTCGCAGGATGGCGCGTACGGTTTGTCGGTCATGCGTCGAGATTCGGCGCTCGCCGGCCGCGATGCAAGTGTTCAATACCAGCGCCGCACCTGCTCGACGATCCAGTCGCCGTCGTCGAGCGGCAGATCGTGGCCGGCATGCGGATGCGCGGCGAGCGGACAGTCCCAGCTCTCGGCGAGCCGCTGCGAGCAGCGCGGATCGACGAGCCGGTCGCCGTCGCTGACGAGCACCAGCACGCGCGTCGCCGGCGTCTGCAGCGGCGCGCGAAAGCGCGCGGCGGCGAGCAACTGACGCATCGCGTTGTTCGGCGACACCGGATGCGCGCGCCGCCAGGCGGTCCAGTCGTCGAGCACCTCGCGGGCGCGCTCGCGATTGTTGCTGGTGAGGCCGAGGATCGTCGCTTCGCTCGCGCGCGGATCGTCGAGCACGAACAACCGCAGCACGCGCGCGCAAGCCGACGGCCGCAAGCGCCAGTGCGGCGGCGCGAACGGCCGCAGGCTGGTGTTGATCAGCACGCAGGCGTCGAGTTCGTCGGCGTGTGCGGCGGCCCACGCGGCGGCGACCATGCCGCCGAGCGAGATCGCCAGCACGCGGTACGGCGGCGCGAATCCGCGCACGCTCATCTCACGGCGGCAATACGCCGCCATCGCGTCGATCGTCGTCGGGCTCGGTTCGCGATGGAGCATGCCGTTGCCGGGCAGATCGAGCGCGACGATCGGCGCATCGGCAAACGCCTGCGCGAAGCGATCGGCGAACGCGCCCCAGTGACGGCTGTCGCGCGTCAGCCCGCGCAACAGGATCCACGGTATCCGCTCGTTCATGCCGGTACTGTCGCATACCAGCGCGCGATCGCCTGCGCATGATGCTGTTCGCGGGCCACGCCGTCCGGCAGCCAGCGCCGATAGCTGCCGGCCGCGCGCGCGAAGAAATCGAGCAGCGCGAGGTGGCGGCGCATCACGCGCTGCTGGCGATGTGCGATCAGCGGATTGAAGATGCCGTGGCGCGAGAAGATCTGCCGCGGATTCTTCTTGATCCACAGCCACGAGCCCATTTCCAGCGTCAGCGGCAGAAACACCTGCGTCGGCCGTTCGAGCGCGCGCAGGTAGAGATGGTCCCAGAGATCGCCATGCGTCAGATACTGCCGGCTCTGCGGCTCGAACACGTAGCGATGATGCGCGTGGCTGGTCTCGAAGATCGCGCGCAGCGCGTGGACTTCCGGCAGATGCGGAATCGGCCGGCGCGTATGCGCGTACGGAAACCAGATGCGGTCGTCGACGCCGAAACCGGAATGGCAGTCGACCGCGATGCTGAACGGCCGGCCCAGCATTTCGCTTTCGACGAGCGCGCACAGCGCCGCGCTTTCGGCCTCCATCGCCGCGCCGTCGCGGCCGCGATACCACGGCAGACCGGCGCTGATGCGCTGTCCGCCGATCAGAAACGGCACCGGTTCGCGCGCATCGACCGGCGCGTTGCGCATCAGATCGACACCGCGCGGATTGGCGCGCGTGCCGCGCCACAGCCCGCCCGGATTGACGAGCGGCATGAACACCATGCGCACGTTCTGCAACTGTCGGTGCAGTGCGTCGTCCCACGGCAGGCGCATCACCAGGCTGCGCAGATACGCGATCACCACTTCCGCGCCGATCCGTTCGAGGCCGTGCACGCCGCCGAAGAAACCGACCGCCGGCACGTCGGGCGCGGCATTGCCGAGCGTCAGCGCGTGAACCGGGAAGCGGCGCGCGCCGGACTCGACTTCGCACAGCACGCGCGCGTCGAGATGCGGCGCACCCTGTTCGATCAGCACGCGCAGCTCCGCCAGTTCCGGCAGCGCGGGGTCGTCGAAGGAAAAGGAAGCCGGATCCACAGCCGCGTAATGTGTATCGCGCCGATGACAATGGTTTGACGCGCATCGCGCGCCGCGCTGTCACTGCGCTGCCATCTTCGCGTCACACACGGCCACTACGGTGGAATATCCGGTCGCCGCGCGTCGCGCAGGCGCCGATTCGAGGAGACACAACATGG
>DASSVA010000412.1:0-2373 GCA_035706385.1 Solimonas sp.
GCGATGGTGCTCGAAGGTTTCGCGCGGCAACTGGCGCGCAACAGCGCCTGGCACGGCCGCGACGGCGACCGCGTGAACCTGACGCTCGATGCCAAGGCCAGACACCTGCTCAACGACGAACGGCGCGCGGCGATCGAACAGGCGCTGTCGGCGCAGCTCGCATCGCAGCGCGACGCGGAACGCCAGCAGGATGCCGAGAGCGTGATCTTCGCCGATCCGGTCGTGCGTGCGTTCCGCGAACAGTTCGGCGCGACGATCAAGCCGGGTTCGATCCACCCGCTCGACTCGTAAAACCATTCCAAACACCGTCGTCCCGCATGCGGGACGCAGCTTCACGGAGACCACGATGATGAAAGGCGGCATGGGCAATCTGATGCGCCAGGCGCAGCAGATGCAGGAAAACATGCAGCGTGTGCAGGAAGAGATCGCGCGCATGGAAGTGACCGGCGAAGCCGGCGCCGGCATGGTCAAGATCACGCTGACCGGCAAGCATCAGGCGCGCAAGGTCGAGATCAGCGCCGACGCGTTGAAGGAAGACAAGGAATTCGTCGAGGACCTGATCGCCGCGGCGATCAACGACGCCGCGCAGAAGGTTGACGAAGCGTCGAAGGCCAAGCTCGCCAAGGTGACGGCCGGCATGCAGCTGCCGCCGGGGATGAATCTCGGTTTTTGAGCGCGAAGGCGGACTTCAGTGCCGGCCGGCGTTTTTCAGCGCGTACATCCGCGCGTCGGCGTGCGCGATCAGCGCTTCGTCGTCGCCGCCGTCGTCCGGATAGATCGCCAGGCCGAGGCTGGCACCGACCTGCACGTCGACTGCTGCCGGCTGGCCGACCAGTTGCAGGCTGAATGGCCGTGACAATGCTTGTTGCATCAGAGCGGTCAGTGCTTCGGCGTCGACGCGGCTGTCGACGTTTTCCAGGATTGCCGCGAATTCGTCGCCGCCGAGCCGGGCGACCGTGTCCGATGCGCGCAGCAGCGCGCGCAGACGCTCTGCGATCGCTTTCAGCAGCGCGTCGCCGGCACTGTGTCCGTAGCGGTCGTTGACCGGCTTGAAGTGGTCGATATCGATGTAGATCAGCGCGAGCCGGCGCGATTCGCGGCGTGCGCGGACGATGCCGCCGGTCAGGCGATCGGCGAACAGCATGCGGTTCGGCAGATCGGTCAGCGGATCGTGCGTCGCCCGGTGACGCGCGGCGAACTCGGCGGCTTTCAGCGCGGCGCGGCTGCGGTACAGGTCGAGAAAGACCTTGACCTTCGACAGCAGGATGAATTCGTTGACCGGCTTGGCGATGTAATCGACGGCGCCGACTTCGTAGCCGGTCAGGCGGTCGAGATCGTCCTTGTACGCGGCGGTCACGAAGATGATCGGCGCGCGCTTGCATTCGTCGCTCCCGGCGAGCAGCGTCGCGACCTCGAAGCCGTCCATCTCCGGCATCTGCACGTCGAGCAGGATCAGCGCGAACTCGTGATCGAGGCACGCCGACAGCGCGGCGTTGCCGTCGGCAGCCTCGACGACGTCGCAGTCCATCTTCGCGAGCAGGCGGCGCATCGCCACCAGGTTCGCCGGCGTGTCGTCGACGACGAGGATCTTTGGTCTTGGCAGGTCGGCTTGACTCATCGTCATCGTTGCGATTCCATGATTGCGGCGGCGCCGTCGCCGCCGGCGAGCCGGTACAGCGCGCTGCGGCCGTCGACGACCGCGAACACGTTGGCATCGCCGCTCAGCGACAGCGATTCCTTGGTGCCGAGGCAGAGGTAGCCGCCGCGTACCAAGCTGTCGCGAAACAGGGTGATCGCGCGCTGCTGCAGCGGTGGCTGGAAATAGATCAGCACGTTGCGGCAGAGGATCAGCTGCGCTTCGCAGAACACCGCGTCGGTGGCGAGGTTGTGCGCGGCGAACACGACGCTGCGGCGCAGCGACTCGTCGAGCTTGAGGTGTCCATAGCGCGCGTGGAAATAGTCGGACAGCGTGCGCCGGCCGCCGGCCTGCAGATAGTTGGCCGCCCAGTTTTGCAGGTTGCGCGCGGGATAAATCCCTTCGCGTGCGATCTCGAGCGCGTGCGCGCTGATGTCGGTCGCATAAATCCGCGTGCGCTCATAGAGTCCCGCTTCGGTCAGCAGGATCGCCAGCGAATAGACCTCTTCGCCATGCGCGCAGCCGGCCTGCCAGACGTTGATGTGCGGATAGCTGGCGAGGATCGGCAGCACTTCGCGACGCAGGCACGCGAACACCGACGGATCGCGGAACATGTCCGAGACCGGCACCGACAGACGCGCGATCACGTCCGGTACGACATCGTCGCGGTGCACGACGCGCTCGGTCAGCTGGCTGATGTTGGCGAGGCCGAAATGATCGACGAGTCCCTGCACGCG
>DASSVA010000413.1:0-12475 GCA_035706385.1 Solimonas sp.
TTGCCGACGTCGCCGTGCTGGCCGTCGAGCGTGACGTCGACGCCGCCGAACAGCTGGATGTTCAGGCCGGTCGCCGTGACGATGATGTCGGCGTCGAGCTCTCTGCCGGATTTGAGCCGGATGCCGGTTTCGGTGAACGTCTCGATATGGTCGGTGACGACCGACGCCTTGCCGTCGCTGATCGCCTTGAACAGATCGGCGTCCGGCACCGCGCACAGGCGCTCGTCCCACGGCATGTAGCGTGGCGTGAAATGGCTCATGTCATAGCCTTTCGGCAGCTTGCGCTTCACCCCGTTGAGCAACAGCGCGCGCACGCGCTCGGGCCAGCGCTTCGCGGCCTTGTACAGCGCGCGCTGCAGAAAGATGTTGCGCCGGCGCGCGAAGCCGAACACCCAGCGGTCCGGCAACAGCTTGCAGAGGAACGCGGACAGCTGGTCGTAGGCCGGAATCGAGAAGATGTAGCTCGGCGAACGTTGCAGCATCGTCACGTGCTGCGCGCCGTTCTGCGCCATCGCCGGTACCAGCGTCACGGCGGTCGCGCCGCTGCCGATGACGACCACGCGCTTGCCGGCGTAGTCGAGCTTTTCCGGCCAGTGCTGCGGATGGATGCGCAGACCCTTGAAGCGCTCCTGGCCGGGAAATTCCGGCAGATAGCCCTGATCGTAGTTGTAATAGCCGGTGCAGCTGATCAGATACGAGCAGGTGTAGCGATGCTCCTGGCCGCTGGCTTCGTCGAGCGCCGTCACCGTCCAGGTCGCGGTCTCGCTCGACCAGGCCGCGTGCGTGGTCTTCAGCCCGAAATTGATCTTGCGGTCGACGCCGTACTCGCGCGCGGTGTCCATCACGTAACTGCGGATGACCGGTCCGTCGCCCATCACCTTGAGCCCGTCCCAGGGACGGAACTCGAAGCCGAAGCAGCACATGTCGGTATCCGAGCGGATGCCCGGGTAGCGGAACAGGTCCCAGGTGCCGCCGATCGACTGGCGCCGTTCGAGGATCGCGAAGCGCTTGTCGGGGCACTCGCGCGCGAGCCGGCAGGCCATGCCGATGCCGGACAGGCCGGCGCCGATGATCAGGACGTCGTAATGGGTGCTCATCAGATTCTTCCTCCGGAAGGTGCGGTCTTCGCCGTCACCTTGTCTTGAAACACCGGTCCAGTCTGCGGCCGTTCCGCCAGTCGGACTTGACAGAACGAGACAAGAATTCGATTTTTGGAGACATGACGGCAATGGTCCGGGCCAGTGGTTTGCGCGGCTACAGCGCGCTGATGCGTCAGCTCGGTGCCGACCCTGATCGCCTGCTGCGCCGCTATCGCATCGATCCCGGGTTGCTGCTCGACGACGATGCGCTGCTGCCGCTGCGCGCGATCGCGCAACTGTTCGAGGACAGCGCCGCGATCACCGCCTGCACCGATTTCGGGCTGCGGCTCGCCGACCAGCAGGACATCTCCGTGCTCGGCCCGCTGGCGATCGCGATGCAGCACGCGCCGACCGTCGCCGAGGCGCTCGACATCATCTCGCGCTATCTGTTCGTGCACAGCCGCGGCATGGCGCTCAGCGTGCATGCCGGCAGCGCGCTGGTGCCGGGCGCGGTCGAAGTGCGTTTCGAACTGCGGGTGCCGGGCCACGGCGTGCTGCGCCAGATCATGGACGTCTGTCTCGGTGACGTTCATCACTTCATCGAACTGCTGGCCGGGCCGTATGCGCTGAAGGCGGTCAGCCTGCCGCATGCGCCGACCGCGCCGCTGTCGGTCTACACGCGTTTCTTCGGCGCGCCGGTGCATCCGGCGCAGCGTCACGGCGGGCTGCACATCGCGCGCGAGACGTTCGAACTGCGGCTGCAGACCGTCAATCCGTCGCTGCAACGGATCGCCGTCGATTATCTCGCGCAGCATTTCGGCAATCCGGCGCAGACGCTGACGACGCGCGTGCGCCATCTGCTGCATCGCACGCTCGGCACCGCGCAGAGCGACAAGCGCGCGATCGCGGCGATGCTGAACCTGCATCCGCGCACGCTGCAGCGCTATCTCGATGCCGAGCACACCAGCTTCGACGCATTGCGCGACGGCGTGCAGCGCGAGCTGGCGCAACGCTATCTGTGCGAGACACATGTTCCGATGACGCAGCTCGCCGGCATGCTCGGCTATGCCGAGCAGTCGGTGCTGACGCGCGCGTGCCGACGCTGGTTCGGCAAGACGCCGTCGCAGCTGCGGCGTGCCGCGGTCAGCGTGCCGCCGCGCCGTCGTCCAGCGCCCGCAGACGCGCCGCGAGCAGGCCGGGAAAACGGCCGTACCAGGTCGCGTTGAGCGGCGACGGATGCGGCAGCGGATGCAGCGCGATCCGTCGCGTGCGGCCGCGGCCGTCGTCGAGTGTCACGGCGATCGACGCCTCGTAGCGATCTTCGCGTTCCCAGAACGTTTCGAGATCGCGCATCACGGTCTTGTCGCGGTTCAGGCCGAACCAGAAGAACGCTTCGCGGCCGAGCACGATCAGCTGCGTGCCGCGCCAATCGTCGAGCAGCACATCGCGCATCAGCGGCTGGAAGCGTTTCTTGATCGTCGTCGACCACGCCTTGTTGCCGATCGGTTTGTACGGCACGGTGTTGGCCCAGAAATAATCGCGGCCGATCGCGCGCGACGCCGCGAAATCCGGTGGCGGCGCGCCGTGGCGATGCTGATACAGCGCGCGCCGCACGAGCTGGCCGCCGGCACCGATGAACGGTTCGTGGTGCTGCACTTCGTCGCGTCCGGGATCGCGGCCGAAGAAGCCGATCGGCGACGCCGGATCGCCGTGCGCGACGATCGGTTCGAGCGGATCGCGTCCGAAGCGCGCGTAGCAGTCGCTGTCGATGCCGTCGACGGTCGCGGCGAGTTCGCGGAACGCGCGGCGCTGCGCGTCGCTCAGCGTGGTATGAAAGTCAGGCATGCGGCGCCGACGATACACGAATCGTTGCCGCGGGCGCGCGTGACGCGTGCGACGGCAATGCCCGGGTTTGAAATCAAGGCTTCCGTCATTGCGAGCCGCAATGCGGCGAAGCAATCCAGCAGCGCAGCCGGATCGAGCGGCGGACTGGATTGCTTCGTCGGCCTTCGGCCTCCTCGCAATGACGAAATACAAACTTGAGACACTACCCGTTGCTGCGATGGAAAAAGCAGGGAGGACCGACATGGAAGACTGGGTGCGCCGCGCGCTCGCGCGCTGGCCGGACGTGCCGGCGCTGTACGGCTGGCTCGGCCTCGACCGCCGCGGCCGCTGGCTGATCCGCGGCGAGACGATCTCGCGGCCGCAGATCATCGACACGATAGCCCGCAACTACGCGTGCGACGAACGCGGCTGCTGGTATTTCCAGAACGGCCCGCAACGCGGTTACGTGCAGCTCGAGGTCGCGCCGTTCGTGCTGCGCGTCGGCGACGACGGCGAGCGCTTGCTGACGCACAACCGCCTGCCGGTCGAACGGCCGACGCGTGCGTTCATCGACGGTGAAGGCTCGCTGCTGCTGGCGACCGAGCACGGCGCCGCCGCGTTCGCCGACACCGAACTCGACTGGGTGCTCCGACGGATCGACGGCGCCGATGGCGAACTGCGCGACGACGAACTCGCGGCGGCGCTGGCGCTGCCGTCCGGCGCGCGCACGGCGCTGACGCTGCGCTGTGCCGGCCGGCGCCTGCCGCTGGTCCGCCTCGATCCGCAACACGCCGAAGCCGAACTCGGTTTCGTGCGCGCACCGGCATCTTAACGATTCGACGACGCGCGCACGCGTCCGGCGCGGCTGTCGTTGGCGCGATGCCGCGGGTCTTCGTGCAGCAGCTTGCGCGTCACGCCGTTGGTCCAGCCAAAGCCGTCCTGCAGCGGGTATTCGCCGCCGCCGCCGCCGCGCGCTTCGCCGCCGGTGTGATGCAACAGATATTTCTCGACGAGCTTGCTTTCGTTCTCGTAGACGCTCGACACGGTCTGCAGCCAGCGTCCGGCGATCTCGTCGGCGCGCGCCGTGCCGCCGTAGTTGCGCAGCCCTTCGATCGCCAGCCACTGCAGCGGCGCCCAGCCGTTCGGACGGTCCCACTGCTCGCCGTGGCCGATCTCGGTCGTCGCCAGGCCGCCGTCGGCGAGCAGCCGGTCGAACATCGCATCGGCGGTGCGCTGCGCCTGCTCGTCGCTGGCGATCCGCACGAACAGCGGCGTCGCGGTCGCGGCGGTCAGCAGCTCGCGACGGCGCTCGCGCTGCCAGTCGTAATCGAAGAACGCGCCGCTGTCGTCGTCCCACATCCGCGCCGTGATCGCCGCCTGCCGCGCGCGGGCGAGCGCGCCGAAACGCGTCGCCGTCGCATCGTCGCCGCTCAGTTCGCCCAGCTCGGCGATCTGCATTTCCAGCTTGTAGAGAAAACAGTTCAGGTCGACCGGCAGCAGCGCCGTCGTGCGGATGCTCGACAGGTCGTCGACATCGCCGAGCCAGCGCGAACTGAAATCCCAGCCGCTCGCGGCGCCGGCACGCAGGTCGCGGCAGACCTCGTGCACCGGCCGCGACGATTTCTTCGCGGTCGTCACGTCTTCGAGATACGACTCCTCGCGCGGCGTGTCGCGGTCGTCCCAGTAGCGGTTCAGCAGCGCGCCGTCGTCGAGCCGCACGAGATGCCGATGCGCTTCGCCGGGCCGCAGTTCGTCGGCGCCGTCCATCCAGTACGCGTATTCCTTGCGCAGTTGCGGCAGGTAGTCGAGCGCGCGCCGCACGCGCTTGCGCTCGAACAGCTCGACCATCAGCGCGAACACCGGCGGCTGCGAGCGGCTCAGGTAATAGCTGCGGTTGCCGTTCGGCACGTGGCCGTAAGTGTCGATCAGGTACGCGAAGTTGTCGGCCATCGCGCGCAGCAGATGCGGGCGGCCGCTTTCGGCGAGACCGAGCATCGTGAAATACGAATCCCAGTAGTACAGCTCGCCGAAACGGCCGCCCGGCACGACGTAGAGCGTCGGCAGCGGCAGCAGCGACGAGCGCCGCGGATGCTGTTGCGGCTCGCGCGTCAGCACGTCCCAGAGACCGTCGATGTGATCGCGCAGCGACTGGTCGGGATCGGATTGGTATTGGCTCGATGGCGTCGTCTCGGCCGTGAAATGCCGGTTCACGAAATCGTCGAGCCGGAAGTCCGCATGGTCCTTCAGCGCGCGGTAGCGGGTGAGGATCTGCTCCGGATCGCCGCGCGGCGCGCAGTCGACGAAGGTCTTGCTGTCGGCGAATACGCGCGACAGCTGGACGTCGACGAACAGCTCCTGATAGCGGTCGGCCGGCGTCAGCGTGTCGGCCGGCGCGACGTGCGCGACTTTCGCCTCGGCGTCGGCCGGCGCGCCGTCGCCGTTCATTGTTCGCTGTAGTTCCACAACAGGCCGCCGTCGACGACCAGCGTCGTGCCGGTCACGTAGCTCGCGTCGTCGGATGCGAGCCAGGCGACCGCGCCGGCGACGTCGGCCGGTTTGCCGAGCCGTTGCAGCGGGATGTTGGCGAGCAGCGCGCCGAGCAGCTCGGGACTGTTCAGCAGCCTGGTGTTGATCGGCGTCTCGACCGCGCCCGGCGCGACGTTGTTGACCGTGATGCCGAGCGGCGCGAGTTCGACCGCCAGCGTGCGCATCATCATCTTCATGCCGCCCTTGCTCGCGCAATAGCTCGCGAAATGCGGGAACGGCAGTTCCTCGTGCACCGAACTGATGTTGATGATGCGGCCCGGCCGGCGCGTGTCGCGCAGATGGCGCGCGAACGCCTGCGTGACGAAGAACGCGCCCTTGAGATTGACGTCGAGCACGAGGTCGTAATCGGCTTCCGTCACGTCCTGGAAATCGGCGCGGCGCTCGACGCCGGCGTTGTTGACGAGAATGTCGATGCGACCGAGCGCCGCGACGCCGTCGTCGATCACGCGCTGATCGTCGGCGGCGCGACCGACGTCGCCGGCGATGACGTGGCCGCGCCGGCCTTCGGCCTCGACCCGCTTCAGCGTCTGATGCGCGCTGTCGCTGTCGAGCCGGTCCTCGACGATCACGTCGGCGCCTTCCTGCGCGAGACGCACCGCGATCGCGCGGCCGATGCCCTGTCCGCTGCCGGTCACGAGCGCGACCTTGCCTTGCAATCTCATGGGAGCTTCCTTGCGTGCGTGCGCGGCACGCTAGCGCAGCGCGACTGAACGTACGCCGACCGTCGCCGCGCCGCGCTCGCGATCAGCCGCGCAGCCGTCGGCGCCAGTCGCGGCGCGTGTCGACGTCGTGCAGCGCCGCGCGGCCGACCGGCACGTCGCGGACGCGCGCGGCGCCGGCGATCAGCCGTCGCGCGCCCTCGTCGCCGCGCAACTCGCGTTGCGCGGCCGCGAACAGCGGCCGGCCGAGCAGGGCCGGATTGCCGCGCCGTCCGCCGGCGGCGGTCGGTCGCACCGCGTCGTCGCCGCGGCGGTACGCGAGGCGCAGCCGTTCGAGTATTTCGCGCTGCGTGTCCGGCATGTCGCCGAGACAGATCAGCGCGCCGTCGATCCGCGCCGGCAGCACGGCGAGCGCGGCCTGCAACGAACCGGCCATGCCGTCGCGGTAGCGGCGGTTGACGACGCAGCGCGGCGCCGGCACGCCGCGTGCGCGGCGGTAACGCAGCAGCGACAGGCGCAGCGCGCGTTGCTGGTGACCGAGCACGACGACGATCGGCCGTGCGCGTGATCCGTACGTCGCGTCGAGCGTCCGCCACCACAGCGGTTCGCCGCCGAGCGGTGCGAGCAGCTTGTTGGCGAATCCGAAACGGCGCGAGCGGCCGGCCGCGAGCACGATCGCGGCGATGCGCGCCGGCCGCGCGTCAGCGGCCGCGTTCGGCAACGACCTGTCCGAGGATGGCCAGCGCGATCTCCAGCGGCGTGCGTGCGCCGATGTCGAGACCGGCCGGCGTGTGCAGGCGCGCGAGCGCCGCGTCGTCGAAGCCGGCGTCGCGCAGCCGTTCGCGGCGTTTCTGCGCTTTCGTGCGGCTGCCGAGCGCGCCGACGCAGAACGCGTCGGATTTCAGCGCGTGCACGAGTACCGCGTGATCGGTGTCGGCATCGTGCGAGACCGTGTAGATCGCGCAGCGCGCATCGAGCTTCAGCGCGGCGAGCGCGGCGTCGACGCCGCGCCGCTCGTAGAACACCGGCGTCGGTTCGTCGTCCGGCATGCGCGCCGGCCCGCGCGGACGGACCAGCGCCGCTTCGAGGCCGAACTGCGGCGCGAGCCGCAGCAATGCGAGCGCGACCGGATCGCCGCCGACGATGACGAGCCGCAGCGGCGGTTCGTAGCGCTGCACGAACAGGCCGCGTTGCGGATCGCCGTGCAGGCCGGGTGCGAGCGTGCGCTCGCGGCGGTACTGCATCGCGCCGCCGACGAGATCGACATGCGCGTACAGCGCGACGCGCGCCGCGCGTGCGGCGCGCAGTTCGGCGACGTGCGCCGCGCCGTCGGCGACCGGCCGCACGAGAATGCGGATGCGGCCGCCGCAGCTCAGTTGCAGATCGAGCACCGGGCTGCCGGCGCCGTAATCGAGGATGCGCGGCCGGCCGTCGCGCAGCGCGTCGCACGCTTCGGTCGCAACTGCCGCCTCGACGCAGCCGCCGGAGACGTAGCCGGCGATCGCGCCGTCGTCGCAGACCGCCATTTCCGAGCCGACCGGCCGCGGCGCCGAGCCTTGCACCTCGATCAGCGTCGCCAGTGCGTAGCGCCGGCCGCGCGCGACCCAGGTTGCCAGCGTCGGCAGCAGATCGTCGACCAGCGCATAGGCCGGCCAGTCGGGCCAGCCTTGCTGGATGTCGCGTTCGGAAGTCGGGGAGTCGGCCATCGCCGGGGCCATCGCCAGCATGAGTTTCGGTACGCCGGCTAGCATACCCCCTGCGACTTGCCCGGGACTTCCAGACCCTTGTCTGCGCCCGCAAGGCAACGGGCGGCGACGTTCAGGCCGGCGCCGCGCCCCAGCGGTTCGCGCGGCGCAGCGCGCCGACATCGTTGAAGCGCACGCCGTTGTCGCGCATCACGCGATGCGCTTCGCGCAGCGTCAGCGTGCGCACGTAGAACGGCTGGTTGACGACGAAGTGATGGATCGCGTGCGTCGAACCGAAATTGAAGCAGAACAGCTGCGCCGGCCACAGCCACCACGGATTCAGCACCTGGCACTGCTGGACGATGTTGTTGGTGTCGATGTCGCCGTAGTAATGCATGTTCGAGCTGACGAAATGCAGGCAGAACACGCGCAGCACGTTCGGCGCGAGCCAGACGACGACCAGCGTGTCGACGACCTGCATGAACGCCGGCGACGGCAGCGGATGTCCGGCCGCGGCGAAGCCGAGCGCGACGGCGTGCCAGCCGATGAACAGATACCAGAGCGCGTAATGGACGAAGCTCAGCGGCACGAAGCTCAGGCGCTGCTCGCGAATCATCATCGTCACTTCGTCGCGCGACTTCGGCTGCTGCGCCTTGATGAACGCCTTGACCGTGTCGTGCATCGTCCGCCGCCGCAGCGCGACGGCGAGAATGTGGTCGCCGGTCATCAGCAGGCGCTTGAAGCCCCAGCGCTCGCCGTTGGTGATCGCGCGTTCCTCGAGATCCGATTCGGTGCCCGAGAACTTGTGGTGATGCAGATGCAGGCGGCGGCGCGTCCACGGGCTGATCGTGCTCGGCCGCGTGATCCAGCACAGCGCCATCATCAGGTCGTACGCGCGCGGCTGCTTGCGAAAGTACAGCGTGTGGATCAGGTCGTGTTCGAGTTCGTGGATGAACGACGCGAAGATCGCCGACACCGGAATGCACAACCACCACGGCAGGACGCCGGCGACGTACGCCCAGCCGCTGGCGATCATGCCGAGCACCGAGACCGCCATGATCGCGGCGCCGATCGCGTCCTGATGGCGCAGCCACGGCAGCCGCGCGCGCACGCGCTCGCTTTCGGCGCGGATCGCGCTCTTGATCGTCGCGACGCGCTCGGCGTCGCGGTCGGTGCTTGTCACGGTGGCAGTCGGCACTTCATTCTCCGTCGACCGAATCGTCCGAACGTATTGTCGGCAGCGCCGTCCGGCGCCGCCCGACCGAACGCGCCAAGTCGCCAACCGCAGACGCCAGATGCCGCACACCACCGTCCTCAGCAGCTGGGGCAGAGCGATCCGCCGCGCGCTCGACGCGGCCGGCGTCGACAGCGCGCGGCTGTTCGCCGAAGCCGGGCTCGACGTCGCCGCGCTCGCCGATCCGGACGCGCGCTATCCGCTCGCGAACACCACGAAGCTGTGGGCGCTGGCGGTGCGCGAGACCGGCGATCCGGCGTTCGGCCTGACGGTCGCGACGCAGGTCACGCAGACCACGTTCCATGCGCTCGGCTACACGCTGATCGCCAGCGGCACGCTGCGCGAGGCGTTCGAGCGGATGGTTCGTTATTTCCGGCTCGTCACCGACGCCGCCGAGCTGACGCTGGAGCGTGAAGGCGACGCCTATCGCTTCGAGATCGGCTACGTCAGCGGCGTGACGCCGGCCGCCGAATCGATCGACGCGTTCGTCAGCCTGTTCGTGCGTTTCTGTCGCAGCCAGCTCGGCCGCGAGTTCTCGCCGCTGCGCGTCGCGCTGCGCCGGCCGCGGCCGCTGCACGTCGAACGCTTCGACGCGGTGCTGCGCTGCCCGATCGAATTCGCCGCGCCGCGCAATGCCGTGTGGTTCGGGCGCGCCGCGTTCGAAAGCCCGATGCCGGACGCCAATCCCGAACTCGCGCGCCACAACGATGAGGTCGTGTTGCGCTACCTGTCGCATTTCGATCGCGACAATCTGCGCGCGCGCGTGCGCGCCGCGTTGATCGAGCTGCTGCCGGGCGGCGAGCCGTCGGCGCGCACGATCGCCGACGCGCTGCACCTGAGCCTGCGCAGCCTGCAGCGCCGGCTCGCCGACGAAGGCACGTCGATCGGCGCGCTGCTCAACGAGGCGCGCCGCGAACTGGCGGTTTCGTATCTGCGCAATCCGCGCTACAGCATCGGCGAGATCACGTTTCTGCTCGGCTTCGCCGACGCCAGCGCGTTCACGCGCGCATTCAAGCGCTGGGAAGGCCGGACGCCGACGACATTCCGCCGCGACGGCTGAACGCCGCTGCGCGACAATGACGATGCGCGACGCCGGTGTGGAACTCCGGCCGCGCGGCGTTTTCGAAAATCCATGCTCACCGGCCGCCGAACGACATGAACCCGATCGAGATCCAGACCGCCGACGGCATTTGCCGCGCTTACCTGTTCCGCCCGAGCGGCCGCGGCCCGTGGCCGGGTGTGCTGATGTACATGGACGCGCTCGGCATCCGCCCGGCGATGTTCGAGATCGCCGAGAAGTTGGCGGGCTACGGCTACGTCGTGCTGCTGCCGGACCTGTTCTGGCGCAGCGGACCGTACGAGCCGCTCGATCCGCGCGTCGTGCTCGCCGATCCGCAATCGCGGCAGAAGACGTTCGGCAAATGGATGGCCGAGAACACGCCGGCGAAAGTGATGGCCGATACGCGTGCGTTCATCGATTGCCTGCACGCGCAGCCGGACGTGAAGGCGGGCGGCATCGGCACGACCGGCTATTGCATGGGCGGTCTGATGTCGCTGACCGCGGCCGGCACGTATCCGGACGAGATCGCCGCCTGCGCGTCGTATCACGGCGGCCGCCTCGCGACCGACGATCCGGCCAGCCCGCACCGGCTCGCGCCGAAGATCAAGGCGCGCGTCTACGTCGCCGGCGCGATCGACGACGCGGGCTTTCCCGACGAGATGAAGGCGCGGCTGGAAAAAGCCTTGAGCGACGCCGGCGTCGACCATCGCATCGAGACCTATCAGGCGAAGCACGGCTGGACGCCGCGCGACATGCCGGTTCACGATGCGGCGGCGACCGAGCGGCACTGGCAGTCGCTGGTCGCGCTGTTCGATGCGACGCTGAAAGCCGGCGGCTAGCGTCTGTCACAAAGTCCGCCCGCCGGACGTCTGGGGGAACATGGACGACAGCATCCGGATTTTCGACCGCCTGCGGCCGCGGCTGATGGGCATCGCCTACCGCATGCTCGGCACCGCGGCCGAAGCCGAGGAAATCGTGCAGGACGCCTGGCTGCGCTGGCATGAAGCCGAGGACGATCCGCCCGACAATCCCGAAGCCTGGCTGGTCACCGTCACGACGCGGCTGGCGATCGACCGACTGCGCGCGGTCAAGGTGCAGCGCGAGCATTACGTCGGCACCTGGCTGCCGGAACCGCAGCTCAGCGACAGCCCGACGCCGGAGCAGATCCTCGAACGCGCCGACGATGTCTCGATCGCGTTCCTCGCGGTACTGGAGCGGCTGACGCCGGAAGCGCGCGCGGCGTTCCTGCTGCGCGAAGTCTTCGATGCCGATTACGACGAAGTCGCGCGCACGATCGGCAAGAGCGAAGCGGCGTGCCGCCAGCTCGTCCACCGCGCGAAAGTCCAGTTGCAGGACGAGCGGCCGCGCTATGCGGTGCCGCGCGACGTGCATCAGCGGCTGCTGCGCGGCTTCGCCGAGGCGGTCGGCAGCGGCGACATCGCGGCGATGAAATCGCTGCTCGCCGACGACGCGGTGCTGATCGGCGACGGCGGCGGCATCGTCACCAGCTTCCCGAAGCCGCTGCGCGGCGGCTGGCGCATCGCCAAGCTGATGTTCGCAGGCTTCCGTCGTTACGGCGCTGCGCAGCGGATCGAGCTGGCGCCGATCAATGGCGAATGGGGCTTGTTGCGCTACGTCGACGGCGCGCTCGAATCGGCCGAATCATTCGAGACCGACGGCCGCCGCATCGTCCGCATCCATGTGCAGCGCAATCCGCGGAAGCTCGCGCGCATCGTCGCCGCGCGACGGCCTGTCACAAACCCGTGACGTCGATCGTCTTGCAGATACCGGTCCGCTTGCCGGCCGACATTCACGAACCTTCAGGAGCCCACCGATGACGCAGCGCCTCGATTACGCCCAGCTGTCCCCCGAGCTGTTCAAGAAGTACGCCGCGTTCGGCCAGGCCGCCCGCCAGGGCAGCGCGGTCGAAACGACGATCCATCACCTCGTCGACATCCGCGCGTCGCAGCTCAACGGCTGCGCGTTCTGCCTCGACATGCACGTCAAGCAGGCGAAGATCCACGGCGAGCGCGAGCTGCGCCTGCATCACGTCGCGATCTGGCGCGAGTCGCCGCTGTTCGATGCGCGCGAACGCGCCGCGCTGGCATGGACCGAAGTGCTGACGCGGCTACCCGAACACGGCGTGCCGGACGAGGTCTATGCCGACGTGCGCGCGCAGTTCTCGGAACAGGAGATCGTCGAGCTGACGTATTCGGTGATGATCATCAACGGCTGGAACCGCATCAACGTCGCGTTCCGCGGCGAGCCCGGCAGGCTCGACAAGGCCTACGGTCTCGACAAGGCCGGACTCAACTGAAAAGGAGCGCGCGATGATTCGTTTACAACGGCGGCTGTCTGTACTCGCGTTCGCCGCCGCGCTGCTCGCC
>DASSVA010000414.1:0-5591 GCA_035706385.1 Solimonas sp.
GAGCCGCCGGCGTTCTCGAAGAACGCCTGATCGCGCAGCGTCGGTTCGGCGAACGCCGGGAACTGCTGGCGGACGAAGTCGAGATCGAGCGAAGCACTCACAGCGGATTCTCCGGATAGCGGCGCGATATGGTACGGCAGCAGGGAATTCGTCATTGCGAGGAAGCCGAAGGCTGACGAAGCAATCCAGCGACATCGTTCGGTTCGACCACGCGCTGGATTGCTTCACCGCTGCGCGGCTCGCAATGACGGAATTCAAACCAAGACACTATCGGAATGTTCGTCATTCGAAATACTCGTCATTGCGAGCCGCATGCGGCGAAGCAATCCAGTTCCGAGGCTGGATCGGGCATCGCGGCTGGATTGCTTCGTCGCTGCGCTCCTCGCAATGACGAGTTCTTCATTCGCCGCCCGCCACTGACTTGCACCATCCGCTTGACGCGCCCGCCGCGAATGACGAGCCTGCGAAGCGAGATGAGCATTCTGCAAATCCCCCACGCGCAGCCGCGCGTCATCCTGTTCGACTGGCACGCGACGCTCGCCGACACGATGGACGCGATGTACTACGCGCTCGACGACGTGATGCCGCGGCTTGGTCCGCTCGGGCTGATCGAGCGGCTGGTGCCGCCCGGCAAGTCGAAGACGATCGACGATGCGCGGCTGGTCAAATACGTGCGCGACAACGCGCGGCTGCATCCGAAGATCCGCGCCGAGCGCAAGATCTCGCGCACCGACATCTTCGAGCTGCTGTTCGGCGACGACCAGGACGCCAAGGCGATCGCGCACCGCGAGTTCGACAAAAGTTACGAGCGGCATTTCGGCGCGGTGAAGCCGATGGAAGCCGACGCGCGCGAGCATCTGCTGGCGCTGAAAGCGCTCGGCATCCGCCTCGGTGTGCTGTCGAATCGCGCGCGGCGCTTCATGGCGCACGAGGTCTACACGGTCGACGCCGAAGGCTGGCACGAGCTGTTCGACACGATGGTCTGCGGCGACGACGTGCAGCGTCGCAAGCCGCATCCGGACCTCGTGCTGAAGGCACTCGACAACCTCGGCATGCCGGCCGACCTGTCGTGCTGGTACGTCGGCGACAGCACGACCGACATCATTGCCGCGCGCGAGGCCGGCGTCAGCGCGGTGTTCTACAACGGCGCCGGCTGGGACCGGCACTGGATCGACAAGATCTTCCCCGGCACGGTCCGTCATCCGCATGTGCCGGACGCCGTGGTCGCCGATCTTGGCGCGCTGGTCGCGCTGGCGCGCGAGCTGATCGCCGCAGCCGCGATGCACTGACGCGCGATCCGGTGATGGTAGTGCCTCAGTTTGAAATTCGTCATTGCGAGGAGACCGAAGGTCGACGAAGCAATCCAGCTGCAAGGCTCAATCCGGTCGTGCCGCTGGATTGTTTCGCCGCTGCGCGGCTCGCAATGACGGATGCTTTTATTTCAAACTGCGGCACTACCGCTGATTCGCACGTTCGCGTGTCGCGGCGGCGGATCGTTCACAATGCCGCATGAAAATTCCCAAGGGCCTGCAGCCGCTGATCGACGACGGCATCGTCGACGAGGTGATCCGTCCGCTCAAGAGCGGCAAGGAAGCGGCCGTCTATCTGGTCGCCTGCGGCGGTGAAATCCGCTGCGCGAAGGTCTACAAGGACGCCGAACAGCGCGGCTTCCACAAGCTCGCCGAATACCAGGAAGGCCGCAAGGCGCGCGGCAGCCGCGATGCGCGGGCGATGGGGCGCCGCAGCCGGCATGGCCGCCGCGAGCAGGAAATCGCGTGGAAGAATGCCGAGGTCGATGCGCTGTACCGGCTGACCGCGGCCGGCGTGCGCGTGCCCAAGCCGTTCGGTTATTACGAAGGCGTGCTGGTGATGGAGCGCATCATCGACGCCGGCGGCGACGTCGCGCAGCGGCTCAACGACATCGAGCCGACGCCGGACGAGGCGCGCGAGTGGCATGCGTTCCTGATCGGCCAGATCGTGCGCATGCTGTGCGCCGGGCTGATTCATGGCGACCTTTCGGAGTTCAACGTGCTGCTCGGCGCCGAGGGGCCGGTGATCATCGACCTGCCGCAGGCGGTCGATGCGGCCGGCAACAACAATGCGTTCCGCATGCTCGCGCGCGACGTCGCCAACATCACCGCGTACTGCGGCCGTTATGCACCGGAACTGCGCGACACGCAGTACGCATACGAGATCTGGAAATTGTACGAGAGCACCGAGCTGCGTCCGGACAGCGCACTGACCGGCCGCTTCGTCCACGACCCGCGCAGCGCCGACGTCGATGGCGTGCTGCGGCAGATCGAGGAAGCGCGCCTGGAAGCCGAGCGCCGGCAACTCGGTCGCGATGCCGCCGAGGCCGAGCGGGCCGCTGACCTTCCATAAGCGTTTCGCGCGCGCAACGCCGCTGGCCGGTTCTTCCGTGGTTCAGCGTCGCAATGCGACGGTGAAGGCGATGAACGCAAACGACAGCGAGGCGAACCCGCGCCGCGAGACGCCGGTCCGCGCCGCGGCGAGCTGGGACGAGGTCCTGTTCGTCTGCGGCAAGTGCATGAAACGGCAGAAAGACGAATGGTCCGGGTCGCCGCTGCGCAAGCAGTTGAAGCAGGCGCTGAAAAAGCGCGGTGCCGGCAAGCGCGTTCGCGTCGTGCAATGCGGCTGCCTCGATCTGTGTCCGAAGCACGGCGTGACGCTGGCGCGCGGCCGCGAACTTGGCGATACGAAGAAATTGCGGGTCGTGAAGAACGACGACGATCTGCAGATGGTGATCGACTGGCTGCTGACGCCCGGCGTCGGTGTCTGACGAACCTCAGCCGGCGCTGCGATCAGAACAACCCGCGCCACGCGAAATCGACGATCAGTCCTTTCAGCGACACATCGAGCGTCTGGTCCGGATACAGCGGATTGGCGCCGCGCAGGTGGTTTTCCGGCGCGTACATCAGGCTCATGTCGAATTCGTTGCCGCTGGCGTGGCGATAGGTGAAGCCGGCGGTGTAATGCTCGGTCAGCACGCTGCCGGCGAGCGGCGCGAAGAACAACTGGTGCTTGTCGAGCGGCTGCTGGTTGCGCGAATAGCCGGCGCGCAGCGTCCAGTGCGGATCGGCGGTGTAGCGCACGCCGAGCTTGTAGACGTTGATGTCGCGCCAGCCGAAGCCGGGGCCGTTGCGATCGCCGAGCCGGCCGGGTGAATCGAAATCGTTGCCGAGCGTGCGTACGCGCGAATAGGCGATGCGCTGCACGTCGAACGCGGCGGTCAGCGACGGCGTCGCGGTCCACGCCAGACCGACGGTCGCGTACGGCGGCACGTCGAAACCGCCGTGCTCGGCGAACAGCCCCTCGTAGGCTTTCAGCCGCGACATCCGCACGCGGCTCTGCACGACCAGCGCCGCGTCCAGCGTCGGTGCGAGCCGCGCCTGCAGGCCGAGCTTGATGCCGTAGCCGTACGAGGCTTCGTGATGCCGGTTCGTCAGATGGTCGGGGTCCGACGACAGCGGCGCGAATGCCGACAGGCCGCGCACTTCGATCGCCTGATACGCGAGCAGCAGGCTGGCGCCGAGCCGCACGCGATCGCCGAGCTGCGCCGCATACGTCGGCGCGATGAACAGTTGCGCGAGATCGTTGCTCGCGCCGCCGCCGCAATACGTGCCGCGTGCGTCGGTCCCCGCCGGGCAGCCCGGATTGTCGAACGCCTTGTACGTGGCGTTGAGGCCGCCGTTGGCGTAGACGGCGACGCCGACCGCAGAGCGCGCGTTCAGCCGCCACGCGGCGGCGGCCTGCGGGACGAGGAACACGTCCCCCGGCACATCGGGATCGGCATCGACGCGGCCCGGTTGCAACGGAAAGCTGCCGGCCGGCGGCGGTTCGGCGGGCGGCGCGTAGGCGCTCGCGCGGTAACCGGGCTCGGCATGGATCACGCTCAGGCCGACGGTGAACTGATCGTCCGGCAGCGCGGCGATCGCCGCCGGATTGGTCGCCGCCGCCATCGCGTCCTCGGCGAGCGCCGCGCCGGCACCGGCCATCGCGCCGCTGCGCGTGCCCCAGCCGTGCGGAAAATAACCGTTGGTCGCCTCGCAGACCGGCGACAGCAGCAGCGTGCCGGCCAGCAGCGCGCTTGCCGTGCCCAGACGGATCGCATTCATGCCGTTTGTGCTCCTCGATATCTTCCGGCGCGGAAAAGCCGGTCGTCCGATGGTCGCCACGCAGGCACGCGAAGGAACTACCCGGAGGGGTAGTCGTGATCTATTCCGGGGTGCCGTGGCGAATGCCGTTCAACAACTGGGATGCGGTGAGCCTGCGAACCGCATCATTCGAGATTGCCGCAATTCTTCTCTGGCGGGTGATCAATATCGGCGTCCGGTCGTTATTGACCGCATCCATCGTTTCGGCAAGGTGCTGCCGGGCAGTGGCGTAGTTGATGGTGCGCATGGGGGATTCCTTATCTGCGCTTCGGCGGCAGCGGCACGAGCGCCGAGACCTTGCGCATGTGCTCGGCATACGCGGGGCGGCGTTCGACGCTGCGCTCGTCCATGAACGGAATGCTGACGAACACGAACATCACCGTCATCGCCAGCGCGCCGAACACGATCCACCACCATTGATCGGGCGCGGCGGCGAGACCGAACAGCATCAGGCCCCACCAGAAACCGACTTCACCGAAATAGTTCGGATGCCGCGACCATGCCCACAGACCGGTCGTGATGAAGCTGCCAGGCTTTTTCGTGGCGATGAAGCGATGCAGCTGCAGGTCCGCGATCATCTCGATCGTGATCGCGCCGAACGTGACGACCGCTGCCAGCGCATCGAGCCAGCCGAGCGGTGCCTGGCCGCGCGTCATCACCGCGTAGATCGGCAGGCAGCCGAGAAACACCTGGATTGTCGGAAACAGATGGATGCCGGCGAAGTCCGCCGCCGCCGCGAATCTTCCGGCGCGCTGGCGGACGATCGGGTAGCGCCAGTCTTCATGATGCAACCCGCCCCAGAACGTCGCCCAGTTCGCCGTCAGGCGGATCGCCCAATACCAGACCAGCGCGATCACCAGCCACGCGCGCGTGATGTCGATGTCCGGCGTCCGCGTCGCAAACCACCACAGCGCCAGCAGCGGCGGAATCACGCTCCAGTACGCGTCGTAGAAACTCGAGTTCCTGTACGCGCGACTGAATGCGAAGATCACGATCGTCGCGACGACGTCGGCGACCAGCGCATCCCACGGCGCCGCCAGATGCGTGCCGCACAGCACCGCCGCGGCAGCGGCGATGCAGACCGCGTACGCCAACGTGATCAAACCCAAAGCCGAAGCTTTCCCCGCCATCGCAATCTCCCTGCAGCCCAAGCTCTGTGGCCGTTCGCGGCGAGGCTACGTTCTCAGCGCGGATGGGGCCTCGTCTCACAGGACGAGTCGCTGGCTAGCCGTCAGGAGTTTCTGTTGAGTGCGAGAAGAGTTGAACATGCGCTCTAGACGCCTGCGTTGTGCATCAAAGCCCCAGCACCAGCCGCAAGCCTTCATTGACTTGCTCCAAGGCCCTGCTTGGCAACGACTTGATCCGATCTGTCAGCAGACTACGATCAAGCGTGAGGAGCTGAGAAACATTGATGAC
>DASSVA010000415.1:0-2490 GCA_035706385.1 Solimonas sp.
ACCGAGATTAATCGCAATGTCGCGGCCAAGCTCGCTGCGCAGGGCTGGCCGGAAGTGACGCCGGAAGCGCTGATGGGCATGCGCGAGATCGAGGACTATCACGTCATGGAGCGCTTTCGCCGGCGCATCGACGAGATCGTCCGGGACAAGACGACCGCCGAGCTGCTCAAGCCGTGGTTCCGCTTCCACTGCAAGCGGCCGCTGTCGAGCGACACCTATTACCCGACGTTCAACCGGCCGAACGTCAAGCTGATCGACGTGTCGAAAACCAAGGGCGTCGAGGCGCTGACCGCGAACGGCTTCGTGCACGACGGCAAGGAATACCCGATCGACCTCCTGATCTGCGCGAGCGGTTTCGAGGTCACCAGCGACCTCGATCTACGCTGGGGCATAGACGAGATCACCGGCCGCGACGGCGCATCGCTGTACCGCGAATGGGACGACGGCTACAAGACGCTGCACGGCGTCGTCTCGCGCGGCTTTCCGAACCAGTTTTTCACCGGCTACATCCAGGGCGGGCTGTACGCGACGACGGTCGAGCAGTTCAACCGGCAGGGCCATCACATCGCGCACATCATCAGCGAGGCGCTGAAGCGGGGCATCCAGGCGCTGGAGCCGACGCAGGACGCGCAGGACGCGTGGTGCCGGACGATGGCGCCGTCGACCGAGTTCGCGAAGTACCTGCAGAGCGAATGCCCGCCGAGCTATCTGAACAACGAGTCCGGCAAGTTCCGCTATTACCTCGGCGAGTTCTATCTGGCCGGTTTCACGGCGTTCGAACAGCTGTTGCAGGACTGGCGCGACAAGGGCGACTTCGAGGGTCTGGCCGTCGAGAAGTAATCAACAGTAGTGTCGGTATGGAACGCCGAAACGGTCTATCATCGAAGTTCGCCAGATGCCGCGCCGACGGTATCGGCCTGCAATGCGCGACCGTGCCGGTCGCGCGACGGGCCGCCAGCAACAGGAGGATGTCGTGAACCATCAGGTCAAGCTCGACGCCGTCGAACAGACGAACGTCACGATCGACGAACTGACGCAGCCGCTGACGTTTCCGGTGGAGGCGTATCTGTCGCCGGAATACGCGAAGGCCGAAGGCGACCGCCTGTGGGCGAAAGTCTGGCAGCACGCCGCGCGTGTCGAGGAAATCCCGAACGTCGGCGATTTCGTCACCTACGAGATCGGCCGCGATTCGATCATCGTCATTCGCACCGCGCCCGATCAATTGAAGGCGTTCCACAACGTCTGCTCGCATCGCGCGCGCCAGTTGATCGACACGCCGCCCGGCAGCAACGGCGTGCACGGCCATCGCAAGCTGTTCGTCTGCGGCTTCCACGCCTGGCGCTACGACATCGACGGCAACTGCACGTACAAGCACGACGAGTTCGACTGGAAAGGCGCGCTCAACGACGCGCGCACGCATCTGCAGGAAGTGCGCGTCGACACCTGGGGCGGCTGGGTGTTCGTCAACATGGATCTGGACGCGATGCCGCTGCGCGAATTCCTCGAACCGGCGGCGACGTATCTCGATCCGTTCCAGATGGAGAAGATGCGTTACAAGTGGCGCCAGTGGGTGATCTTCGATTGCAACTGGAAGACCGCGATCGAAGCGTTCATGGAGCCGTACCACGTCACCGGCACGCATTCGCAGATGCTCGCCAACGGCGACTATTACGCGTACAGCGCCGCGCACGGCCGCCACGGCGTTTCCGGCTTCGACGAGAAGTCCGCGGAGAACAAGATGAAGCAGTCGAGTTCGGTGACGCGCGCCGGCAAGGCCGGCAAGGATCCGCGCGTCTCGACCTACGAACTGCAGAAGGAAATCTACGACACGGTCAACAACGCCAGCACGACGATGACGCTGGTCAACGCGGCGAAACGTCTCGTCGACGAACTGCCGGAAGGCACGCCGGCGCCGGACGTCATCAAGCACTGGTTGAAGCGTGCGCGCGAGGACGATGCGGCGCGCGGCGTCGAGTGGCCGGACATCACGCCGGAACAGCAGGGCAAGGCGGGCCTCGCGTGGAGCGTGTTCCCGAACATGTCGATCCTGCAGGGCATCACGTTCGCGCTGTGCTACCGCGCGCGTCCGTACGGCGACGATCCGGACAAGTGCATCTTCGAGTCGTACGCGATCGAGCGTTTCCCGGAAGGCGAGGAGCCGAAGACCGAATGGGTCTACGCCGAGGCGACGAAGGAGAAGTGGGGCCTGGTGCTGTCGCAGGATTTCTCGAACATGGCGGCCGTGCAGCGCGGCATGCACTCGCGCGGCTTCCGCGGCACGCTGCCGAACCCGCATCAGGAACGCAAGGTCACCAATTTCCACCGCAACCTCGCCGACTACATGGGCACCGGCGGGCTGCGGCTGCTCAAGTAGAAGGCAATAAACCGACACGAGGCCGAGCACGATCGCCCGGCCTGCTCATCAGACAACCGATCCAGACAAGGTAAAAGAGTATGTACGGAGAAGAAAAAGCCCCGGCCGCCGCCGTC
>DASSVA010000416.1:0-13655 GCA_035706385.1 Solimonas sp.
GTAGCTTCGGGGCTTGGACAGTAATGCCTACCGCTGATGGCAGCGCTCTCATCGCCATGACGTCAAACGACAGTCTCCAGGGACTGGGACTGTATTGCTTCATCAACACGCAACGGTGTGTGTGGTTTATTACCCTCAAGCTCGGATGCGACAAAAGCAACCAGTACCAAGTTTTTGCAAATTCGGACCTGTCGGGACCTGCGGTGCTGACGCTGATTTGTGTGCGAGCTATGGGACTGGCCGCTTTTCCGGGATATTACCAATATGGTTTTTCTGATTCTGATGCCATCAACAATCTTTTGCGCTCAAGCCGCCACGTCGCGTTCGCAATAGCGCTCGAGGACGCACGTTTCTTGAGCGCCCGCTTCAATCTTGATGGCGCTCATGAGGCCATCGCCAACGCGCAGACGCAGACCTACTGAAGCGCTAAGACAGTTTGCGCAAACCCCATTCCACACCATCCATTCGCGAGCCGTCCGACACCAGAGACCGACTCATGTAGGCGTTCGCCGGACTGCCGAACGTGTGCAATGTCCGCTGACGCCTGCCCTCAAGCGAACGCTTTCGGCATCTGCCTGTGGAAATCGGTCGCCTGCTGGAACTGGTGGGCGACGTTCAGCAGCTTCGCTTCGCTGAAGAAATTGCCCATCAGCTGCAAGCCGACCGGCAGCCCGTCGACGAAGCCGCAGTTCAGCGACAGCGCCGGGATGCCGGCGAGGTTCGCGGCGATCGTGTAGATGTCGTTCAGATACATCGCCACCGGATCGTCGGTCTTGGCGCCGAGCTTGAACGCGACGTCGGTCGCGGTCGGGCCGAGGATGACGTCGACGTTCTCGTAGGCGCGCCTGAAGTCCTCGTAGATCAGCTTGCGGACTTTCTGCGCCTGCAGGTAATAGGCGTCGTAATAACCGTGGCTCAGCACGTAGGTGCCGATCATGATGCGGCGCTGCACCTCGCTGCCGAAGCCTTCGCCGCGGCTGCGCTTGTACAGTTGTTCGAGCGTCTTGACGCCTTCGGCGCGATGGCCGTAACGGACGCCGTCGAAGCGCGCGAGATTCGAGCTCGCCTCAGCCGGCGCGACGACGTAATACGTCGGCACCGACAGCGGCGAATTCGGCAGCGAGATGTCGACGAACTCGGCGCCGAGCGCTTTCAGCGTCGCGATCGCCGCATCGATCTTCTCGCGCGAGCTGGCGGCGAGACCTTCGGCGAAATATTCCTTCGGCAGACCGATCTTCAGACCCTTGATCGACGCGCCGAGCCCCCCGACGAGGTCATCGACCGGCCGTTCGACGCTGGTCGAATCGAGCGGATCGAAGCCGGACATCGCCTGCAGCACGTACGCGGCGTCCTCGGCCGAGCGCGCGACGACGCCGGCCTGGTCGAGGCTCGACGCGAACGCGATCATGCCGTAGCGCGAAACGCGGCCATAGGTTGGCTTGATGCCGGTCAGGCCGCACAGCGCGGCCGGCTGGCGGATCGAGCCGCCGGTGTCGGTCGCGGTCGCGACCGGCGTCAGCCCGGCGGCGACCGCGGCGACCGAGCCGCCGCTCGATCCGCCCGGCACGCGCGTGGTGTCCCAGGGATTCTTCACCGCGCCGTAGAAGCTGGTCTCGTTCGACGAGCCCATCGCGAACTCGTCCATGTTGCATTTGCCGAGCATCACCATGCCGGCGTCGAGATGCAGTTTCTGGACGATCGTCGCGTCGTACGGCGAGATGAACGAATCGAGCATCTTCGACGCACAGCTGGTCTTCACGCCGAGCGTGCAGAAGATGTCCTTCTGCGCGAGCGGGATGCCGGCCAGCGGCGGCGCATCGCCGCGCGCGAGACGCGCGTCGGCGGCGTCGGCCTGTTTCAGCGCGCGCTCGCCGGTGACGGTGATGAAGCTGTTCAGTGCGCCGTCGTGCTGCTCGATGCGCTTGAGGAAATGCGCGGTCAGCTCGCGGCTGCTGAACTTCTTCTCGCGCAGGCCGGCAGACAGTTCTTTGATGGAGAGCGTATGCATGTTCAAAACCGGGAATGGGGAAACGGGAACCGGGAAACGTTGAGAAACGCAAGCCCTGCGGCTTTCACGATTCCCGTTTCCCGTTTCCCGGTTGTTACTCGATGACTTTCGGCACCAGATAGACGCCGTCGTCGACGGCCGGCGCGATCGCCTGGAACGCTTCGCGGCGCTCGGTTTCGGTGACCGCGTCCGGGCGCAGCCGCTGCTGCATCGCCAGCGGATGCGCCATCGGCGTCACGCCTTCGGTGTTCGCGTTCGCCAGCTGATCGACCAGCTGCATGATGTTCGACAGCTGTCCGGCGTAAGGGCCGATCCGGTCGGCCGGCAGTTCGAGGCGCGCCAGATGCGCGACCTGCTTGATATTCTCGGGGCTCAGACTCATCTGCGACGGTTCCGACGGAAGTGGGCATTCCCGCGGCCTTGCGGCCCTGGGAATCGTTTATGATGTGCGGATGCACAATTCTACTGGAATGTGAGAATGTGCACCGCCGCCCCGCTGGCGGCCAAAACACGCTCCCGAGGCCCCGGGCCGACGGGATGAAACCAGAATTCTAGTCATACCGAGCAGGCCACCCGAGATGTTCGACGCCGTACGCCGTTTGTTTGTCAACGACCTGTCCATCGACCTGGGCACGGCCAATACCCTCGTCTACGTCCGCGACGAAGGCATCGTCCTCAATGAGCCGTCGGTGGTCGCGATCCGCATGGATTCGCGCGGCGCCAAGAAGGTCGAGGCGGTCGGCATCGAGGCCAAGCAGATGCTCGGCCGCACGCCGACCAACATCAGCACCGTGCGCCCGCTGCGCGACGGCGTGATCGCCGACTACACCGTCACCGAGAAGATGCTGCAGCACTTCATCCGCAAGGTGCAGAAAGGCCGGATGACGCGGCCGATGACGCGCGTCGTGGTCTGCGTGCCGTACGGCTCGACGCAGGTCGAACGCCGTGCGATCCGCGAGTCGGTCGAAAACGCCGGCGCGCGCAAGGTCTGGGTCATCGAGGAACCGATCGCCGCCGCGCTCGGCGCCGGCATCCCGATCGGCGAGGCGCGTGGCTCGATGGTCGTCGACATCGGCGGCGGCACCTCGGAAGTCGCGGTGATCTCGCTGAACGGCATCGTCTACGCGGAAAGCGTGCGCATCGGCGGCGACAAGTTCGACGAATCGATCGTCTCGTACGTGCGTCGCCAGTACAACATGCTGATCGGCGAAGCCACGGCCGAGCGCATCAAGATCCAGATCGGTACCGCGTTCCCGGGCCACGAAGTCCAGGAAATCGACGTCGTCGGCCGCCACCTCGCCGCCGGCGTGCCGCGCAACTTCACGATGAACTCGAACGAGATCCTCGATGCGCTGCAGGAACCGCTGTCCGGCATCGTCAAGGCGGTCAAGCAGGCGCTCGAACGCACGCCGCCGGAACTGGGCTCGGACGTCGCCGAACGCGGCATCGTGCTGACCGGCGGCGGCGCGCTGCTGCGCGATCTCGACAAGCTGATCTCCGAGGAGACCGGCCTGCCGGTCATCATCGCCGACGATCCGCTGACCTGCGTCGCGCGCGGCGGCGGCATGGTGCTCGACATGCTCGACCGGCAGTCGGACTTCTACTCGCTGGATTGAGAAAGCCGCCGATCGGCCTGCTGCGCGCGCCGATCTCGCACCTGCGATGCTCACCGTACTGAAGTACGGCTGCGCTTCTCGGCGCGACCTCGACGCTGCTCGCAACGGCCGCTCGACGTCTTTCACAAAAAGGGCCCAAGCGACGCATTGCCGACACCGGCCTGCGCCTCTATGCTTTTGGCCACCGATTAAGCAGCCCTGCCCGACGGCACGCCATTGAATTCGCTGCACGATTCCTATCACCGACCGCTGTTTCCACGCGGGCCCGGACTCGGCCTGCGGACGCTGCTGCTGATCGCCCTCGCGCTGACGCTGATCTTCAACGACATGCGCGGCGACAGCCTCAAACCGGCGCGCGCGTGGACCGCGTGGTCGCTGACACCGGTGGTCTGGCTGGCATCGATCCCGGCGCGACTGCTCGACATGGCGCGCGGCATCGACACCCGCAGCCACATCGAGAGCGAGAACGCGGCGCTCAAACAGCAGCAGTTCGTGCTGTCGGCGAAACTGTCGAAGATGGATGCGCTGGCCGCCGAGAACCGCCGGCTGCGCGAACTGCTGGCGTCGTCGGCGCGGCTCGCCGATCAGGTGCTGGTCGCCGAGATCATCGCCGTCAACCAGGACCCGTACCGCCACCAGATCACCTTGAACCGCGGCTCGCGCGACGGCATCTACCGCGGCCAGGCGCTGGTCGACGCATACGGCGTGATGGGCCAGGTCATCGACGTCGCGCCGAACACCTGCAAGGCGCTGCTGGTCACCGATCCCGATCACGGCATTCCGGTCGAGATCAACCGCACCGGCCTGCAGACGATCGCGGTCGGCCTCGGCGACGAGCGCGGCCTGCGCCTGCCGTTCCTGCCGAGCAACGCCGACATCAGGAACGGCGATCTGCTGGTGTCGTCGTCGCTCGGCGGCCGCTTCCCGGCCGGCTATCCGGTCGGCAAGGTCTACGACGTCAAGCCGGTCGCCGGCGAGCATTTCATGGAGGCGTACGCGTACCCTGCGGCGCGCCTCAACCAGGGCCGCCAGGCGCTGCTGGTCTGGAACCGTGCGACCGAATCGGAGGCCGATGCCGCGGCCGCCGCGGAAACCGCCGCCGACCAGGACCAGGCACCGACGGCATCGGCCGCACCGGCCAAACCGGTCACCGCGCCGCATGACGCACCGGCGACGAAACCGCCGCAGCCGACGCCGGCCGCGCCGGCGCCCGATGCCGGCACCCAACCGCAGCCATGAGCCGGCCGAGCGCACAGGCGGTCTGGGCAGTGTTCGTGCTGAGTCTGATCGGCGCGCTGGTGCTGCAACTGATCGCGCTGCCGGATTCGCTGTCGGCGGCGCGGCCGCTGTGGCTGCCGCTGATGCTCGCGTACTGGGCGCTGCGCGAACCGCAGCTGCCGGCGCTGGTGCCGGCGTTCATCACCGGCCTGATGCTCGACGTGCTCTATGCCTCGCCGCTCGGTCAGCACGCGCTCGGCCTGGTCGTCGTCGTCTATCTGGTCGTGCGGCTGCGCAGCTTCTTCATCATCTTTCCGCTGTGGCAGGCGACCGTCGCGCTGATCCCGGCCTGGGCGCTGTACTGCTTCCTGATGTTCTGGATCGACGGCGCGACCCGGCACGAAGCCGAAGTCTGGCTGCGCTGGCTGCCGGCGATCTCGACGACGCTGTTCTGGCCGCTGCTGTGGAGCGTGATGGAATTGATCCGCCAGCCGGGCGGCGACGATGACTAGAGAGGCTCCGGGCGGCTCGCCACATCGTCATTGCGAGGAGCCGCAGGCGACGAAGCAATCCAGCGACACGCCCGGATCAAGCTGCGCTGCTGGATTGCTTCGTCGCTGCGCTCCTCGCAATGACGAAACCATGTGGGCGCGACACTGATGGCCCTGTTCGGCAAGCGGCGCCGCGACGCGCTGAAGAACGTCCACGCCGAGCGTGACGCGTTCCTGCGCCGCGCCGGCATCGCCGTGCTGTTCTGCATCGCCGGCGTCGTGCTGCTGGTCGTGCGACTGTCCGACCTGCAGATCGTCGAGCACCAGCATTACCAGACGCGCGCCGACGAGAACCGCATGCGCGTCACGCCGGTGGCGCCGGTGCGCGGGCTGATCTACGACCGCAACGGCACGCTGCTCGCGCAGAACCAGCCGGCGTTCGTGCTCGAGGTCACGCCCGAACAGATCGGCAACCGCGAGGCGATGGACGCGCTGCTCGCGCGGCTGTCGCACATCGTCGCGCTGACCGACGCCGACATCGCGCGCTTCAAGGATCGCGTCCGCAAGTCGCCGCGCTATCGCGGCGTGCCGCTGCGTTCGAACCTGACGATGGAGGAAGTCGCGCGCTACGAGGTCGACCGCCACCAGTTTCCCGGCGTCGACATCAACGCCGGCCTGACGCGCAACTATCCGCTCGGCGCGTCGGCCTCGCACCTGGTCGGCTACGTCGGCGGCATCAGCGAGCAGGAACTGCGCGCCGCCAACGAAAGCGAGTTCCTCGGCCTGACGCAGATCGGCAAGACCGGCGTCGAGAAAAGCGAGGAGGACCTGCTGCGCGGCCAGCCCGGCGCGAAGATCATCGAGGCGAACGCTTACGGCCGGCCGCTGCGCGAGCTCGATTACCAGCGCGGCTATCCGGGCCGCAACCTGTATCTGTCGATCGACACCAAAGTGCAGCTGGTCGCCGAGCAGGCGATGGGCGATTTCGAAGGCGCGGTGGTCGCGCTCGATCCGCGCAACGGCGAGATCATCGCGATGGTCAGCGAACCGGGCTTCGACCCGCAGGCGTTCGTCAGCGGCCTCGACAACCAGGCCTATCAGGCGCTGCTCAAGGATCCGTCGCGGCCGCTGTTCAACCGCGCGCTGCAGGGGCTGTATCCGCCGGGCTCGACCGTCAAGCCGGCGATGGCACTCGCCGGGCTCGAATACGGCGTGGTCACGCCGGAACACACCGAATACTGCCGCGGCGAGATGTCGCTGCCCGGCTCGTCGCGCAAATACCACTGCTGGAAACGCAGCGGCCACGGGCCGGTCAACATGGCCGAAGGCGTGAAGCGCTCGTGCGACATCTATTTCTACAATCTGGCGATGAATCTCGGCATCGACCGCATGTACGAGGCGATGACCGGTTTCGGGCTCGGCCACGCGACCGGCGTCGACCTGCCGCTCGAAAAGGATGGCCTGTATCCGTCGCGCGAGTGGAAGCGCAAGGCGCGGCACGAGAACTGGTATCCGGGCGAGACGCTCAACGTCGGCATCGGCCAGGGCTATGTGCTGGTGACGCCGATGCAGCTCGCGCAGATGACCGCGCGCATCGCGATGCGGGGCGGCGGCTTCAAGCCGCATGTGCTGCACGCGACCGAAGATCCGATCACGCGCAAGATCACCGAGGTCGCGCCGCAGGCGTTGCCGAAGATCAAGCTCAAGGACGAGAACGACTGGGGCACCGTGATCGCGGCGATGGAAAGCGTCGCGCAGGAACCGGGCGGCACGGCGTGGATGGTCGGCCACGGTGCGCCGTACCGGATCGCCGCGAAGACCGGTTCGGCGCAGGTCGCCGGTCTGCGCCAGGACGAGCATCCGATGCGCCAGGAGGACATGCCGCTCAAGCTGCGCGACCATGCGCTGTTCATCGCGTTCGCGCCGGCCGACGATCCGAAGATCGCGGTCGCGGTGATCGCCGAGCACGGCGGCCACGGCGCATCGTTCGCCGGCCCGATCGCGCGGCAGCTGATGGACCAGTACCTGCTCGGCTACGTGCTGTACGGCAACGAGAAGGCGACCGAGCCGAGCAGTCGCGTGACGCCGTCGATGGTGCCGGGCCTGCCGGCGGCCGGCGATGCGAAACGCGCGACGACGGCCGCGGAGGACGACGACGATGATCGCTGACATCCTGCATTCGGCCGGCCACGGCCGCAGCAACAAACCCGAGCCCGGCATCGCCGACTGGCTCGAAAGCTGGCACATCGACATCTGGCTGCTGGCGCTGCTGCTCGCGGTCGCCGGCGTCGGCGTGTTCATCCAGTACTCGGCGTCCGGTCATTCGATCGACGGCGTCATCAGCCAGGCGCAGCGCGTCGCGCTCGGCCTGGTCGTGATGGCGGCGATCGCGCAGGCGCCGCCCGACATGTATCGCACCGTCACGCCGTGGCTGTACGGCCTCACCATGCTGCTGCTGGTCGCCACGCTGCTGCTCGGCGACGCCGCCAAGGGCGCGACGCGCTGGCTCGATTTCGGCGTGATCCGCTTCCAGCCGTCGGAGCTGATGAAGCTGGCGATGCCGACGACGATCGCCGCGTTCCTGCACACGCGGCGCCTGCCGCCGAACCTCGTCACGATCGCCGCGACACTGGCGCTGATCGGCCTGCCGTCCGTGCTGATCGCCAGGCAGCCGGACCTCGGCACCGCGCTGCTGATCGTCGCCGCCGGCGGTTTCGCGCTGTTCCTCGGCGGCCTGCGCTGGCGCTGGATCGTCGGCGCGTTCGCGCTGGCCGGCGCCGCGGCACCGCTTTTGTGGACGCACATGCAGGATTACCAGCGCCAGCGCATCCTGACGCTGCTCAATCCGGAGAGCGATCCGCTCGGCGCCGGCTACCACATCACGCAGTCGATGATCGCGATCGGTTCCGGCGGCGTGTTCGGCAAGGGCTGGCTGCACGGCACGCAGGCCAAGCTCGACTTCCTGCCGGAAGCGCACACCGACTTCATCTTCGCGGTCTATTCCGAGGAGATGGGCTTCATCGGCGTGATCGTGCTGCTGATCCTGTATCTGGCGATCGTCGGCCGCTGCCTGTGGATCGCCGCGCGCGCGCAGGACACGTTCCAGCGTCTGCTCGCCGGCAGTCTGGCGATGACGTTCTTCGTCTACGTGTTCATCAACATCGGCATGGTCATCGGCCTGCTGCCCGTGGTCGGCGTGCCGCTGCCGCTGGTGAGTTACGGCGGCACGTCGGCGGTATCGCTGCTGGCCTGCTTCGGTATGCTGATGTCGATCCACACCCACCGCAAACTTCTGGCGAACTGATGCATCGACTGCTCGCTGTTGCCATCCTGGGCTGCGCCGCGCTGGTTCCGTCGCTGGCGAGCGCCGGCGGCATCGATTACAGCGCCGACCCGCAGGTGCCCGCGCTGCTGCAGCGGCTGCGCACGCAGGACCACTTCACGGAAGCCGAACTGCAGCAGGTCACGCTCGCGCTCGCCGACGCGCAGCGCCTGCCGCAGCTGATCGTGCAGGAACAGAAGGCGCCGGAACGCACCGAGACCTGGACGCAGTATTCGCGGCGCATCGACGACGCGCGGATCCGCGACGGCGCCGCATTGCTGCGCGATCAGCGCGACGTGCTCGAACGCGCCGAAAACGAATTCGGCGTGCCGCCGTCGCTGATCGCCGGCATCCTCGGCATCGAGACGCGCTACGGCCGCATCACCGGCGGCGTGCGCGTGCTCGACGCGCTGGCGACGCAGGGTTTCGAGCATCCGACGCGCGGCGCATTCTTCTTCAGCGAACTCGCCGAGTTCTTCGCGCTGTGCCGCGATCGCCAGTTCGATCCGCGCGTGCCGAAAGGTTCGTATGCCGGCGCGATGGGCGCCGCGCAATTCATGCCGAGCAATTACCGCCGGCTCGCGCTCGATTACGACGGCGACGGCCGCACCGATCTGTGGTCGCTGCCGGATGCGATCGGCTCGATCGCCAATTACTTCACGCATTACGCGCCGGACTGGCGCTGGCGGCGCGGCGAGCCGATCGCGATTCCGGCGACGCTGACGACCGACGCGCTGCCGGCCGGCGCCGTCGTCAATTCGCGCGACCACTTCTATTACGCCGCCGATCTGCAGCGCGCCGGCTTCCGGGCATCGGTCGCGCTGCCGGACAAGACGCCGCTCGGCATCATCGATCTGGCGCTCGACGACGGCGGCCACGAATACTGGCTGGCGTTTCCGAATTTCTATTCGGTGATGACCTACAACCCGCGCATCTACTACGCGATGGCGGTCACGCAGCTCGCGCAGCGCATCGAAGCGGCGGCATCGGCATCGCCATGAAAACCGCCGCCACCATCCTCGCCGTGACGACGCTGGCGCTGACCGCCTGTGCAAACCTGCCGCCGGCGCCGACCGGCACGGCGACGCGCACCGTGCCGGTCGCACCGTCATCGCGCAGCGGCACGCGGCCGCGCGTGACGATCACGCAGCCCGGCATCCACGATGGCGCGCCGGACGCCGGCGACATTCCCGCCGACGTCGCGAACACGCCGGACGCGGTGCCGAAGTACGAACCGCGCAGTGCGTCGGGCAATCCGGACGAATACGAGGCATTCGGCACCGTCTATCACGTGCTCGATGATGCGACCGGTTTCCGGCAGCGCGGCCGCGCATCGTGGTACGGCAAGAAATTCCAGGGTCGCAAGACGGCGAGCGGCGAGCCTTACGACATGTTCGCGATGACCGGCGCGCACAAGACGCTGCCGATCCCGAGTTACGTGCGCGTCACCAATCTCGACAACGGCAAGACCGCGGTCGTGCGCATCAACGACCGCGGCCCGTTTCATTCCGGCCGCATCATCGACCTGTCGTACGCGGCGGCGGCGCGGCTCGGCGTGATCCGCGACGGCCATGCCGAAGTCGAGATCGCCGCGCTGCAGCCGGACGACCACGCGCCGGCGGTGACGGCATCGCCGGCGCCGCCGCCCGCACCGGTCGCCAGCGACGTTCCGTCACCGGCAGCGGCCGCGGTCGTCGCCGCGCCGGCGGCCGGCCGCTGGCTGCAGATCGCCGCGTACAGCGATCCGATCAACGCGCTGGCGATGCGCGACGAACTGCTGCGCCGCGGCATCGCCGGCGTGATCGTCAGCGAAAGCCCGGGCGGCCAGCTGCAGCGCGTGATGGTCGGCCCGTTCACCAGCGAACACGACGCGAACGACATGCGCCAGCAACTGCACGATGCCGGTTACGCGGCGTTCCGGGTCAGGAATTGAGCGTCCGCGGCGCCGGCGCGGACGCGGTCCCGTAGAATGGCGGCCTGTTGCCGCAATCCCCTGAGCTTCGATGATGAAAAATTTGCTGCTGTCCGTCGCCGCCGCCGTTCTTTTCGTTCCGGCTCTCGCGCATGCCGTGTCGATTCCCGATCCGCCGTCGATCGATGCGCGCGCGTATGCGCTGATGGATTACGACAGCGGCGAGCTGATCGCCGCGATGAACCCTGACGAGAAAGTCGCGCCGGCCAGCATCACCAAGGTGCTGACCACCTACATCGTGTTCGACGAGATCAGGCAGAAACGCCTGTCGCCGGACGACGAGGTGCTGATCAGCGAGAAGGCGTGGCGCCAGGGCATCGATTCGAGCGAATCGCGGATGTTCGTGCGCGTCGGCACGCAGGTGAAGCTGATCGACCTGCTGCGCGGCATCATCATCCAGTCCGGCAACGATGCGACCGTCGCGGTTGCCGAGCACGTCGCCGGCAGCGAAGCGGTGTTCGCCGACCTGATGAACCAGTACGCGAAGCGCCTCGGCATGACGAATTCGCATTTCGCCGACGCGTCCGGCCTGCCCGATCCGAATCACTACACGACGGCGCGCGACCTGACGGTGCTCGCGCGCGCGCTGATCCACGATTTTCCGGAGTGGTACAAGATCTTCGCCGAACGCGATTTCACCTATAACAAGATCCGCCAGCCGAACCGCAACGGCCTGCTCGAAAAGGATCCGAGCGTCGACGGCATCAAGACCGGCCACACCTCGGAGGCCGGCTATTGCCTGCTGACCTCGGCGGTGCGCGACGGCCATCGCCTGATCTCGGCGGTGATGGGCACCAAGAGCTGGGCCGCGCGCGAGCAGTCCAGCCTCGAACTGCTGAACTACGGCTTCCGCTTCTTCGACACGGCGTCGCTGTTCGGCCCCGGCAAGCCGGCGCAGACCGCGCGCGTCTACAAAGGCAATGTCGACGAGATTGCGGTCGGCACGCTCGAACCGGTCGCGCTGTCGCTGCCGCGCGGCAGCGCCGACAAGCTGCAGATCAGCGCGCAGATCAACACGCCGATCGTCGCGCCGCTGGCGAAAGGCCAGACGCTCGGCACCGCGACCGTCACGCTCGACGGCAAGACGCTGAAGACCGTGCCGCTGGTCGCGATGGCCGACGTGCCGCCCGGCGGATTCTTCCACCGCCTGATCGACACGATCCGGCTCTGGCTCGGCTGGTAAGCCGGCGACGGACGACGTGCATTCCGACGACAACGCCGACACGCTGTCCATGCTGCTCGCCGCCGCCGGTCGCGGCGATGAAAACGCGTTCGCCGAGCTGTATGCGCTGACCAGCCCGAAACTGTTCGCGATCCTGCTCCGTATCATGAAGACACGGGAACGGGCAGAAGATGCCTTGCAGGATTGCTACCTCCGCATCTGGCAGAACGCCGAACGCTATACGCCGGAGCGCGGCTCGCCGATGGCCTGGCTTGCGACGATCGCGCGTTATCGCGCGCTCGATCTGCTGCGCGCGCGCCGCCCCGGGCACGAGACCGGCGACGTCGAGCCGGTCGACGAAGACTTCGGCGACAACCCGCATGCGCCCGCCCACGACCAGACGCCGGACGACTACGCCGCCGAAGCCGAGGGGCTGGCGCGGCTCGACGACTGCCTGCGCGAGCTGCCGGCCGAGCAGCGCGACGCCGTGCTGCTCGCCTATTACCAGGGCTGCACGCACAGCGAGATCGCGGCGCGGACGACGACGGCGATGGGCACCGTGAAATCGTGGCTGCGGCGCGGCCTGCTGCGTCTGCGCGATTGCCTGGGAAACGACTGATGGCACAGCGTCCCGACGACGACCGCAGCGTGCTCGCCGCCGAGTACGCACTCGGCACGCTCGAAGCCGACGCGCGGCGCGAGGCTGACGCGCTGCTCGCGAACGACGCGGACTTTCGTCATGAACTGTGGTGGTGGGAACGCCGTTTCGCGGCGCTCGGCCTGCGGCTGACGCCGGTCGCGCCGCGACCGGTCGTCTGGCTCGGCCTGCAGCGCCGCGTCGCCGCGTCGCGGCCCGTGCCGCTGCGGCGCACGCGCACCAGCCGTGTCGCCGTCTGGGCCTGGGCGGCAAGCGCGGCGTCGGTACTGCTCGCCGTCGCGCTGGTCATGCAGATGTCGCAACCACCGCAGGTCGTCACCGAACGCGTCGAAGTGCCGGTCGCCGCGACCAGCTACGTCGCCGTGTTGCAGATGCCGCAGTCCGACATGCATTGGACGGTCAGCGCGACGCCGGCGCGCGAGGCGCTGGCGATCCGCGCCGGCGGCGAGCCGCCGGCCGCGGTCGCCGGTCACGACGTCGAGCTGTGGCTGATCACCGACGCCGGCCCGGTCTCGCTCGGCCTGTTGCCGACGAGCGGCGAGCTGCGTCGCACGCTGCCGGCGAACCTGCCGCTCGCGAGCGGTCGCACGCTCGCCGTCAGTCTCGAACCGCGCGGCGGTTCGCCGACCGGTCAGCCGACCGGGCCGGTGCTGACGACGGCGACAATTCTGCAGAGCGGCTGATCACGGCGACGAACGCGGCGTCGCCTCCGGCGGCGGCTGCGAGCAGAAGCCGACGCGCACGTTCCATGTCGCGCCGCTGCGCGGATCGTGAATGTTCGACGGACCGCGATATTCGAGCAGACGGCGCCGCTGCGGGTCATAGACGAGTTGCAGCGGCGGCACCAGCAGACGCAACAGCGAATCCGGTTCGACGCGCAGCCGCATGGCCGGGCGATCCTCGAAACGCGTTTCGTCGAGCTTGCGCACGCGCATGCGATACGCATCGAGCCGGCCGGCGGCGATGAAGTGGAACGCCAGCGTTTCGCCGCGCAACAGCGCGTCGAGATGATCGAGCAGCAGGCTGTTGAAGCCGGCGTCGGCCGCGATCACGCCGTCGAGCGCGACGCGTTTTTTCCGCAGCGGCGCGCCGCGGCGCGTGCGCTTGAAAAGCTCCGCCTCGCCGCCGCCGACCGCGGCGATGCCTTCGAGATAACCGTCGCCCGGCAGTTCAAGCCGGTAGACCGGCACATCCGGATTCGCGCTGAA
>DASSVA010000417.1:0-4300 GCA_035706385.1 Solimonas sp.
AGGGTTCGTCGCGGTCGCGCCGAAGCGGCGCTCCTACAGGCGTTCCATCATTCGCGGTTTTTTGTAGCGCAAGCCGCGAACACGGTCGCGAAAAACAAAAAAAGGCCGCTGTTGCCAGCGGCCCTTATCGCTCAATCACGAAGACTCACGACGCTAGGATCCCCGCTACGCGGGGGCCCTCCACGCTGTTCGCCGGGAACAGAAAAGGCCGCGCATAGCGGCCTTCTCCGAGTTTCAAAACACCGACTCGCGGCGCTAGCACCCCACGCTAAAGCGCGGGGCCCCGCACGCTGCTCGCGGTGTTAGTGAAACTGCTCTTCTTCGGTCGAACCGGTCAGCGCCTTGACGCTCGACGAGCCGCCCTGGATCACGGTAGTGACGTCGTCGAAGTAACCGGCGCCGACTTCCTGCTGGTGCGAGACGAAGGTGTAGCCCTTCTCGCGGGCCGCGAATTCCGGCTCCTGCACCATGCTGGTGTAGTGCTTCATGCCTTCGCCGCGCGCGTAGGCGTGCGCGAACTGGAAGGTGTTGTACCAGTTGATGTGGATGCCGGCCAGCGTGATGAACTGGTACTTGTAACCGAGCGCCGACAAATCGTCCTGGAACTTGGCGATCTGCTTGTCGTCGAGGTTCTTCTTCCAGTTGAACGACGGCGAGCAGTTGTAGCTCAGCAGCTTGCCCGGGTTCTTGGCGAGCACGGCCTGCGCGAATTCACGCGCGAAGCCGATGTCCGGCACGCCGGTTTCGCACCAGACGAGGTCCGCGTACGGCGCGTAGGCGACGCCGCGCGAGATCGCCTGTTCGAGACCGTTCTTGACGCGGAAGAAACCTTCCTGGGTACGCTCGCCGGTGAGGAACGGCTTGTCGTTGGCGTCGTGGTCGGAGGTGATCAGGTTCGCCGCTTCGGCGTCGGTGCGCGCGAGCACGATCGTCGGCACGCCCATGACGTCGGACGCGAAGCGCGCGGCGACCAGCTTCTCGCAGGCTTCCTGCGTCGGCACCAGCACCTTGCCGCCCATGTGGCCGCACTTCTTGACCGCGGCGAGCTGGTCTTCGAAATGCACGCCGGCGGCGCCGGCGGTGATCATGTTCTTCATCAGCTCGAACGCGTTCAGCACGCCGCCGAAACCGGCTTCGGCGTCCGCGACGATCGGCAGGAAGTAATCGACGAATTCCTTGGCGCCCGGCTCGATGCCACGCGACCACTGGATCTCGTCGGCGCGCTTGAAGGTGTTGTTGATGCGGCGAACCATCGTCGGCACGGAGTCGTACGCGTACAGCGACTGGTCCGGGTACATGGTTTCGCTGGTGTTGCCGTCGGCGGCGACCTGCCAGCCCGACAGGTAGACGGCTTCGAGGCCGGCCTTGGCCTGCTGCATCGCCTGACCGGCGGTGATCGCGCCGAACGCGTTGACGTAGCCTTTCTTGGCTTCGCCGTTGACGAGCTTCCAGAGCTTCTCGGCGCCGCGCTTGGCGAGCGTGTGCTCGACGTTCAGCGAGCCGCGCAGACGGACGACGTCGGCGGCGCTGTACGGACGCTTGACGTTCTTCCAGCGGGGGTTGGTCGCCCAGTCCTTCTCAAGGGCTTTGATCTGCTCTTCGCGCGTCATGTGAAACGATCCTCACGAGTGAAAAAACGGGACCGCCAGCCCGGGAACAGGCTCTCGACGGGGGGATCTTCACAGCGTCGGAGCGCGCAGCGGACCTTTGGGGGCCGCGATTATAGCGGCGACTTTTTTGCATTGCAGCACCCTACCCATCAAGGTAGGTGTGTCTGCGCGGCCACTGCATTCCGCGCGATCAGCCGGCCGCCAGCGTCGCCTCGACCGGCCCCAGCCGGCGTGCGAGTTCGCGGCGCAGCAACAGCAGATTGATCGCGAGCTGCACGAGCGACGCGCAGACCGACAGTCCCCACAGCCAGTGCGGCGCGAAACCCGGAAGGCCCGACAGCAGCAGCGCGGCGATCGTGATGCCGGCGACGCGCACCGTCGAACCGAGCAGCGACGGCACGGTATTGCCGAGCCCCGAGAACACGCCGCTGCAGGCCATCACCGCCGTCATCGCCATCAGGTTCCACGAGATCCAGCGCAGGAACTGCGCGCCATAGTGGAGAACCTGCGGATCGGACGAGAACAGGCCGATCAGCGTCGCCGGCGCCAGATGGAACGCAAGGCAGAAGACCGTCGCCGCCAGCAGATTCAGCTTCAGCGTCTGCGCATAGGCCTCACGTACCCGTGCCGGCCGGCGCGCGCCGTAGTTCTGGCCGACGATCGCCGCCGCCGCGACCGTCACCGCCATCGCCGGCATCATGCCGACCTGCAGCACGCGCATGCCGACGCCGAATGCGGCCTGCGGCGCCGAGCCGAAGCGCTGCAGCATCGCCATGATGAAACCGAAGTAGAACGCCATCAGCGCCATCTCCAGGCCGGACGGCAGACCGATCCGCACCATCCGCGACCACAGCCGCGGCACCGGCTTCCACGCCGCGCGCCCGGCGGCGAACAGCGAGGTGCGGCGGACGACGTGGATCAGCAGGCCGAGCATGCCGACGACGATGGAGATCAGCGTCGCCAGCGCGGCGCCGCCGACGCCGAGCGGATGACCGCTGCCCCAGCCGAAGATCAGCAGCGGCGCCAGCACGATGTTGAGCACGACCGTCGCGAGTTGCGCGATCGACGCGGTGCGCACGTCGCCGACGCCGCGCAACGCCGCCGACAGCACGAACATCGGGATCTGCAGCGCCAGCGCCGGAATGAACGGCAACAGGAACTCGCGCGTCAGCGCCGCGACCGCGGCGTTGCCGGCGAGCGCGTCGCTGTAGAGGCCGCGCACGCTGCAGGTCACCACGAGGAAGACCGCGGCGAACACGATCGACAGCGTTTGCGACTGCGTGAACAGGCGCCGCGCCTCGTCCATGTCCTTGCGGCCGGCCGCTTGCGAGATCAGCGCCGCGGCACCGACCGCGAGCGTCTGCGCGACCGCCATCAGCGCGAGCATCAGATTGCTGCCGAGCGCGACCGCGGCGACCGCGTCGCGGCCGAGCCGGCCAACCCAGAAGATGTCGATCAGGCTGTACAGCGTCTGCACGAGCATCGTCAGCAGCATGAACGCCGCCATGCGCAGCAGATGCGCGCGGATCGATCCGTGCGTCAGGTCACGCGCCGCCATTGAGGTCCATCCGTCTGCGCAAGGCGTCCGGGCCTGCGGCGCCGGGCGTCGGTCGAATCGACGCGAACGTCCTCACGCCATCATGTCGAAGCTCGCGCCGGACCGCCCATCGCTCAGTCGCCGCCGGCCAGCCGCAGCAGATCGAAACCCTGCAGCGTGGCGTCGAAGTTGGCGGTGTGCTGACCGAACAGCGTGTGCGACGGCTCCTCGTCGCCGTTGTCACGGCCGCCGGGCCAGACATGACCGCCCTCGTCGACCGTGACCAGGAAATCGCGACGGCCCTCGTCGCATGCGCCGGTATAGGCGATCGTCACCTGCAGCGCATCGAAGTACGTCGGCGCGTCGACCGTCGCATCGCTGCCGCTGCAATTGTTGTTGGCCTTGAACTTGGCATGGATGTCCGGGATCGCCGGCTTGACGCCCATGATGCCGTTATAGGGATCGTCCAGATCGTTCGTGCCGTGCACGATCACCGTGCCGAGCGGATGCGTCGGCTGGCATTCATTGATCGTGTACTGGCCCAGATCGCCGGCGACCGCCAGCACCGCCCGCACCGGATCGGGTGCCATGCAACCGAACAGATAAGCCATCGCCGCGCCGTTGGACAGACCGGCGACGTACAGATCGGCATCCGATGCGCCGAAGCGGCTGCGGCCGTCGGCGACGACTTTGCTGAGAAAATCGATGTACTGCGGGAGAAACGGCGCGGCGAGCGCCGTGGTCGGCCACACCGCCGTCAGATTGATGCCGCCCGCGCTCGGCGCCTGCGGCAGCAGGATCAGGATATCGCGGGCTTTGGCGAGTTCGCTGAGCCGCGCGACGTTGGCGAACGCGGTGACGTCGCCGAGCAGGTAATGCAGCCCCAGATACAGGGTGTCGAAATGCGTCTTGCCGCTGGGGCGGATCGCGAGGTAATGCGAGATCACGCCGTTGACGCTGATGTCGACATCGCTGACATCGACGCCGTCGCAGGCCCGAACCTCGGGATCGAGCAGCGTGCCGGCGCTGCCGTCGTTGGCGCAGTAGGTCTCGGCGACCGGCGTGCAGTCCTCGCCTTTCGCCAGCTTTTCGGGCGAGAAGGCATCCTGGCAGGACGTCAGCGCGGGAGTGTCGCCGCCGCCATCGCCACCAC
>DASSVA010000418.1:0-4524 GCA_035706385.1 Solimonas sp.
GGAAAGAAATACGCGTTGGCGATGACGATCTGCTGTTTCGCGGCGCGGATGCCGACGCGATAGATGCGCTCGATGTCGGCGCGATGCAGGCCGTTGTCGCGGATCAGGAACGCCGCCAGCGCCTTGCCGGGCGCGACGGACTTCGCCGGCACGATCGCGGCGGCGCGCTGCCGCCGCCGCAGCCATTGCCACGAAGACTGCTTCGGCCGCACGTGCTTCGGCAGCATGACGAGCATCGCGCGATGGATGTCGGCGACGACCGGTCCTTCGACTTCCAGCGCGTAATCCTGCTTCGACTGCGTGCCGTAATCGCGCAGATGATCGTGCGCGAAATTGATGCCGCCGCACCAGGCGATCCGCTGGTCGATCACCAGCAGCTTGCGGTGCAGGCGGCGGAACATCTGCGTGCGCCGGCCGAACCGCCATTTCACCGGATCGTAAATGTGGATCCGCACACCGGCTTGAGTCATCGCTTCGATGAACGACGGCGGCAGCGTCGCCGAGCCCCAGCCGTCGAGCGTCATCTGCACGCTGACGCCGCGTCCGGCGGCGGCGATCACCGCTTCCTGCAGCGGCCGCCCGGCCGGATCGTCGAACAGGATGAAGGTTTCCAGCAGCACCTCGCGTTCGGCGGCGGTGATCGCCGCGAGCACGCGCGGATAGAATTCCTCGCCGTTTTCGAGCAGCTCGACGCGATGCCCTTCGTGCCACTTCATCAGGCTCACAGATGCACCTCGGCGGTCAGCGCGGCGTGATCGGACAGCCGTGACCACGGCAGCGTCGACAGCACCTGCGGATCGGCGAGCCGCGCATTGCGATAGTAGATGCGGTCGAGCTTGAGCAGCGGCCAGCGTACCGGAAACGAGCGCGCGAGACGGCCGCGGACCTGCATGAACGCTTCGCGCAGGCCGCAGTCCTGCAGTTGCCGGTTGGCGCGCAGCCGCCAGTCGTTGAAGTCGCCGGCGACGAACAGCGGCGCATCGGCGGGCACTTCGTGCGAAACCAGTTCGCACAACTGATCGAGCTGCTGACGGCGATGCGCTTCACGCAGTCCGAGATGCACGCAGACCGCATGCACGTCGAGCGCATGGCCGGGAACGCGCAGCACGCAGTGCAGCAGACCGCGCTGCTCGTGCGTGCCGACCGAGACGTCGTGGTTTTCGTAACGGACGATCGGAAATTTCGACAGCAGCGCGTTGCCGTGATGGCCTTCGGTGTAGACCGCGTTCTTGCCGTACGCGAAGTCCTGCCAGATCGAGTCGGCGAGGAATTCGTACTGCGAGGTCGTCGGCCAGCCGGCGACGCGCACGGCATGTGCGTCGTGGCTGCCGAGCACTTCCTGCAGGAACACGATGTCGGCCGATTCGCCGCGCACGGCCTCGCGCAGTTCGTGCAGCACGAAGCGGCGGTTGAACGAATCGAAGCCCTTGTGCGTGTTCAGCGTCAGCAGCTTGAACGAGAGCGGCTGGTCAGCCATGTCGATCGGCGAATTCGGATCAGCGTATAGCCTTGGCGATGACGATGAACGCAGCCTGAGAGCCGGGCGCTCCTGCAAAAGAACATGCACCCGCGAACCCGTCACGGCATGCCGTCCGGCCAGCGCTGCGCGAGCCAGGCGATCGCGTCGTCGGCGTCGCCGGCGAACCACGCGGCGGTGTTGCCGAGCCGGAAGTGGTAACCCCAGGCGTCCATGTCGGCGAAGCAGCGCGCCCGCGAATAACCGTCGAGCCGTTCGGCGAGCCGGCATTGCAGATAGCAGACCGCGTGTTCCTCGACGTCCTCGCCGCCGGCATTGGTATGCAGCGACTGGCGCCGCGCGGCGTCCGCGCACAGCCAGTGGCAGGCTTCGTGCAGCGCCGAATGCACCGGCGTGTCGCCGCGCAGATACAGCGTCGCGCCGATCAGCCCGGCCTCACTGTCGCCCCAATAGCTGCCGGGGATCGGCGCGTCATCGTCGACCTCGACGATGCGCAGGCCGAGCGGTTCCAGCAGTGCGCGCAAGGCGCCGATGCCGAGCACGGCGCAGCGCAGCACGGCGGCTTCGTCGACGGTGCTCATTGATGCGGATTTCCTACCGGGCGGTGTTGGAACGGATTTATAGTGCTGCGCACTAAAAAAGGGGAGCATTGTCGCTTCCCGAAGCGGGCGGGGGGAATCATGATTGGATCGAAGATGGCGCGGCATGGCGCCTGGGTCTGCGTGTTGCTGCTGGCCTTGGGTGCCTGCGGTCGCAGTTCGCCGGCCGCCGACGACGGCGGTGGCGACAACGACGGCGGCAGCGGCGTCAATTCGCCGGGCAGCATCGTCAGTCCTCAGAACACCTTTCTCAGCATCGTGCCGCCGGGTTCGAACGGCAATTCGGCGGGCGGCATCGGCGCGCCGGTGCCGGGCGTGCCGACGCTGAGCTACCCGAAGAACTTCAGCGACCAGCTGACGATGTACGGCGATCTGTCGTACGCGAAGTCGCCGATGAAGTCCGACACCTGCACGCCGCCGAACAACATCGGCGAGCACCAGAAAGCGTCCGACCAGGCGTGCAATTACTTCAAGCGCGCCGATCTGACGCTGAGCGATGCCGATGCGGTGTCGAAGCGGACGATGACCGCGCCGAACGGCAAGACCGTGACGATCCGCCGCGACGGCTGGGGCGTGCCGTACATCGACGCCGACGATCGCGAGTCGGCCGAATACGGCCTCGGCTTCGCCGCCGCGCAGGACCGGCTGTGGCTGTTCGATGTGCTGCGTCGTGCCGGCCGCGGCCGCGCATCGGAATTCCTCGGGCCGTCATCGACGACCTACGGCCTCGATCTCGAATTCGGCCCGCCGGCCGGCTACAGCGAAGACGAGCTGAGCGACATGGTCGACCGTACCGTCGCCAAGCTCGGCACGCTCGGCCCGATGTTCCTCGACGACACGCAGAATTTCGTCGCCGGCATGAACGCGTACATCGCGTACCTGCAGACGCCGCAGGGGCTCGCCGAGCTGCCGCCGGAATACGCGACGCTCGCGCTCGAAGTGCCGCCGAACTTTCCGCCGAAGCCGTTCACCGTCAACGACATCGTCGCCAACGCGGTGCTGATCCAGTCGGCGCTCGGCGGCGGCGGCGGCGGCGAGGCGAGCAACGTCGAGCTGTTGCAGAAGCTCGATCCGAGCATCGGTCCGAACACGAAGTCGCTGCCGAAAGCCGCGTGCGAGATGTGGCGCGACCTGCGCCACGCCGACATCGCCGACACGCCGCATACGCTCGACACGCGTTTCGACACCGAATCGCCGGCGAAACTCGACGAAGACTGCCCGCAGACCTTGCCGGCCGGCGTCGCGCTGTGGGACGCCGGCAGTTTCAAAGGCATCGCGTTTCTCAATCACGCCGGCGCGATCGGCGTGCCGCTGCTCAATCTCGGCGCGCTGCCGAAGCCGCTCGACGCGCTGAGCCGGCTGACGCTGAGCCAGTTCACGCCGGCGTCGGGCGCCGGACCGCTCGCCGACGTGCGGCCGCCGCTGAAGCGCGCGCCGCGCGGCGTGACGATGTTCGCGTCGAACGATCCGCTTGGCAGCCTGCATCGCACGCTCAACAAAATGGGCCTGCCGATGACGACGTCGAACTGGATCGGCGTCACCGCGAGCCAGACGCAGAGCGGCCATCCGATCGCGGTGATGGGGCCGCAGACCGGTTACTACAATCCGCAACTGTTGTGGGAGGCGGCGGTCGTCTCGCACGGCGGTACGCCGTACGAGTTCGCGGCGCGCGGCATCACGACGGTCAACCTGCCGTATATCGTCATCGGCCACGGCCTCGATTTCGCGTGGAGCCCGACGTCGGCCGGCAGCGACTTCACCGACACGCGCGTGTCGAAGATGTGCAATACCGACGGCTCGCAGCCGTCGCGCGACGACAACGACGGCGACGGTTTCCCCGACGCCGACGGTTATCTGTACAAGGGCGCGTGCGTGAAGTTCTACCGGCGCCTCGACCAGTGGACCGCGACGCCGACCGCCGCGAGCATCGCGCTCGGCGGACCGGTCGAGCCGGAAGCGGTCAAGCGCTACATCCTGCGCACGCATTACGGGCCGGTGTTCGGCACCGCGACCGTCAACGGCGAGCCGGTCGCGATCTCGACCGAGCGCTCGACGTTTCTCTCCGATGTCGACACCGCCGCGCCGTTCGCGCTGCTGACGACGACCGGCCGCAAGATGAACGAGAAACGCTTCAAGCAGCTGTTCAACAGCATGAGCAGCACGTTCAACTGGCTGTATCTCGACAGCAAGGATCTCGCGTACATCCAGTCGGGCCTGTATCCGATCCGCGCGTCCGGCACGAATCCGGACCTGCCGGTCTGGGGCGACGGCCGTTTCGACTGGGCGGCCGATGCCGATCTGCCGGCTGATTTCTTCACGACGCATGGCGGCGATGCCGAGAACGGCGGCACGCCGTATCCGGCGCGCACGACGCCGGTCGCGCAGGGCAATCCGCTCGATGGTTATTTCGAATGGAAAGGTTATCTGCCGCTGGCCTCGCACATCCAG
>DASSVA010000419.1:0-12130 GCA_035706385.1 Solimonas sp.
AGCCGGCGTGCGAGGCGGCCGAGATCGCGAACCAGCGGCCTTTCCAGCGCAGCTTCTTCAGCGTCTGCTTGACCAGCGCCTGCCATTCGTCTTCCGGCATGACGTCGATCTTGTTGAATACCAGCCACTGCTCGCGCGCGGCGAGTTCGTCGCTGAACGCCTTGAGTTCGGCATTGATCGTTCTCACGTTGGCGACGATGTCGGCGCCGTCCGGCGGCAGCACGTCGATCAGGTGCAGCATCAGGCGCGTGCGCTGCAGATGCTTGAGAAAGCGGATGCCGAGACCGGCGCCTTCGGCGGCGCCTTCGATCAGGCCGGGAATGTCGACCATCACGAACGAGCGGCCGGGGCCGGCGGCGACCACGCCCGGTTGCGGATACAGCGTCGTGAACGGGTAGTCGGCGATCTTCGGCCGCGCCGCCGACACCGATGCGAGCAGCGTCGACTTGCCGGCGTTCGGCAGACCGAGCAGGCCGACGTCCGCCATCAGCGACAGTTCCAGCCGCAGTTCGCGGATGTCGCCGGGCGCGCCCTTGGTCGCCTTGTACGGCGTGCGATTGACCGACGATTTGAAATGCGGATTGCCGAGACCGCGATGGCCGCCGAGCGCGACCTTCACGCGCTGGCCGTCGCGCGTCAGCTCGCCGATCAGCTCCTCGGTGCCGGCGTCGAAGATGCGCGTGCCGAGCGGCATGCGGATGTCGATGTCGTCGCCGGCCGCGCCGGTGCAGTTCGAGCCCTGGCCGTTGATGCCGTTCGGCGCCTTGAACAGGCGCGTGTAGCGGAAGTCGGCGAGGGTGTTGAGATTGGCGTCGGCGATCGCCCAGACGCTGCCGCCGTCGCCGCCGTCGCCGCCGTCCGGGCCGCCGAACGGCATGTATTTGAGGCGCAGGAAGCTGATGCAGCCATTGCCGCCTTTGCCGCCTTCGACGCGGATCGTCGCTTCGTCAACGAACTTCATGGCTGGATATGCGAACCGCTTGTTTGAAAAGTCGGGGCCAAGGATGGCCCCGGCTTGTACAGGATGTACAGAACCCACAAAAAAGCCCCGTTTCCGGGGCTCTTTTGCGCTTGATTCACTGCGTTCAGGCCGGAACGATGTCGACGTGAAGCTTGCCGGCCGGGCCGCGCGTGCGGAACTGCACCTTGCCTTCGGTCAGCGCGAAGATCGTGTGATCCTTGCCGAGGCCGGCGCCGACGCCGGCATGATACTGCGTGCCGCGCTGGCGGACGATGATGTTGCCGGCGACAACCGCTTCGCCGCCGAACTTCTTGACGCCGAGTCGCTTGCTTTCTGAGTCGCGGCCGTTGCGGGTGCTGCCGCCTGCTTTTTTGTGTGCCATTTCGGATGCTCCTGAATCTGTCGGGCGGACGCTTTAGGCGCCGAGGATTTCGGTGACCTTCACTTCCGTGAAGTTCTGCCGATGGCCCTGTTCCGTGTGATAGTGCTTGCGGCGGCGGTGCTTGACGATGCGGATCTTGTCGCCGCGACCGTGCGCGAGCACTTCGGCCTTGACCGCGCCGCCGGCGACGAACGGTGCGCCGACCTTGACCTGCTCACCGATGCCGACCATCAGCACTTCATCGAACGAAACGATGCTGCCGACGTCGGCCACCAGCGTTTCGATCTTCAGCGTGTCGCCCTGGGCGACCTTGTACTGTTTGCCACCCGTCTTGATTACGGCGTACATCGTTGACTCCAAAAAGTAAAAACCAAGAAATGAAACGATCTAGTTCTGATTGTAAGCCGCAGCGACGACATTGCCCGGCCCGAATGAAGCGCGCAATTCTAGGGATCGCCCCTTGAAACGTCAACAGATTTCCACAGTTACGGCCGCGTTCCGGCGCTCCGCGATCACGTCGCTGGCGACGTGCCGCGGCCGGAAAATGAAAAACCGCCTTGCGGCGGTTTTCGATTGGTCGGGGCGACAGGATTCGAACCTGCGACCTCTTGCTCCCGAAGCAAGCGCTCTACCAAACTGAGCTACGCCCCGTCAGACGTTCAAGCCGCTCGATTGGTATTGAATCGGGCCAGCTCGATCATCGCTTTTTTATGTGGTGAGTCGGGAATTTCACCGAGCGATTCGACCGCCTTGAGGCTGTGCCTTTCAGCGAGGGCGCGAGTGTAAGGAATCGCCCCTGTGGATTCAACTGCTTTCAGCACCGCGTCGAGCTGGTCGACGCGGCCGTGCACGATCGCGTCGCGGATCAGCGCGGTCTGCTGCGCCGAACCGTGCTTCATCGCGTGGATCAGCGGCAGCGTCGGCTTGCCTTCGGCGAGATCGGTGCCGACGTTCTTGCCGCTGACCGCGGCGTCGGCGGTGTAATCGAGCACGTCGTCGACGAGCTGGAACGCAAGGCCCAGATGATGGCCGTAGTCGTGCATGCGCTGCTGGACCGCCTCGCTTTGTCCGGCGGCGATCGCGCCGAGCCGGCAGCCGGCTTCGAACAGCCGCGCGGTCTTCAGTTCGATGACGCGCATGTAGCGCGCTTCGTCGGTGTCGGGATCGCCGCAGTTCAGCAACTGCAGCACTTCGCCTTCGGCGATCGCGTTGGTGGCGTTCGCCATCACGCTCATCACCGCGGTGCGCTGCGATTCGACCATCATCTGGAACGCGCGCGAATAGAGGAAGTCGCCGGACAGCACGGCGCCGGCATTGCCCCAGACGGCGTTCGCGGTCTTGCGGCCGCGGCGCAGGCCGGATTCGTCGACGACGTCGTCGTGCAGCAGCGTCGAAGTGTGGATGAACTCGATCATCGCCGCGTGCAGCACCGGTTCGGCGCTCGCGCAGCCGCACGCGCGCGCGGCGAGCAGCACCAGCGCCGGTCGCAGCCGCTTGCCGCCGGCCGACGTGATGTAGTGGCCGATCTCGTTGATCAGCGCGACTTCCGAGCGCAGCCGGGCGTGTATCGTCTCGTCCACCTGCCGCATGTCGTCGGCGATGGGAGCCAGGATTGTCTTGAGGTCCATAAGGGCGGCGCGATGCTAGGCGGACGCACGCTTGGCCGTCAACGACCGATGGAATAATGCGTTCGCCGACGCTGCCGTTCTTCGTCATTCCCGCGAATGCTGGGATGTCGGCGACGGCGGGCGCCGCCCCTTTCAGAGCGAGCTGACGAGATGTCCGCCGTCGACCGGCAGGTACGCGCCGGTGATGTAGCTGCCGGCGTCCGAGGCGAGCAGCAGCAACGCGCCGTCGAGCTGTTCCGGCGTGCCGAAGCGGCGTTGCGGTACGCGCGCGCATCCGTTCGCCGGCTGCCGATTCGAGGAAGCCGCGATTCAGATCGGTGACGATGTAACCGGGCGCGAGCGCGTTGACGCGAATGCCGTGGCGCGCCCATTCGAGCGCGAGCGCTTCGCTCAGCCGCCGCAGGCCGGCCTTCGACGCGGCGTACGAAGCGACGCCGCCGGCGACGCGCTCGGCGAGGATCGACGTGATGTTGACGATGCTGCCGCCACGCTGCGCGGCGATCAGGCGCTTCGCCGCTTCCTGCGCGACCAGCCACGCGCCCTTGAGATTGGTGTCGACGACCGCATCCCAGCCGGCTTCGTCGATCTGCAGCGTCGGCGTGGCGCTGGCGGTGCCGGCGTTGTTGATGATGACGTCGGCCGGACCGTGTTCGGCGATCGCATCGAAACAGCGGTGCACGCTGCCGGTGTCGACGACATCGAGCGGCAGCGCACGCGCGCGGCCGCCGGCGGCGACGATCTCGTCGACGAGCGCCTGCAGCTTGTCGACGCGGCGCGCGGCGACGATGACGTCGGCACCGGCAGCGGCGAGCGTCAGCGCGAAATGCCGGCCGAGTCCGCTGGACGCGCCGGTGACGAGTGCGCGACGGCCGGCGAGCGAGAAGTGGGTTTGCATGGCGATGAGATTTCCGGTCAGGACGCGTGGCTGCCGAGGATGACGGTGGCCTGGCTCGACAGCAGACCGCCGTTGCCGTGCGCGAGCGCGAGCTCGGCGCCGGCGACCTGCCGTTCGCCGCATTCGCCGCGCAGCTGGCGCACCGATTCGACGAGCGTGAACAGGCCGAACATGCCGGGGTGGCAGTACGACAGGCCGCCGCCGCTGGTGTTGACGGGCAGCTGTCCGCCCGGCGCGATCGCGCCGTTTTCGACGAATGCGCCGCCTTCGCCTTTCGCGCAGAAACCGAGATCTTCGAGGAACAGAATCGTGTTGATCGTGAACGCGTCGTAGACCTGCACGACATCGATATCGGCGGCGCCGACGCCGGCCTGCGCGTACGCGCGCGCGCCGGATTCGGCGGCACCGGTCACCGTCAGGTCCGGCATCGCCGAGATGTCGGCGTGCGTGACGGTCGACGCGGCGGCCAGCGCGTAGACCGGCGCCTTGCGACAGTCGCGCGCGCGGTCGGCGCGCGTCATGACGATCGCCGCGGCGCCGTCGGTGACGAGGCAGCAGTCGCGCACGCCGAGCGGATCGGAGATCAGCCGCGCGCTGACGACCTCGTCGAGCGTCAGCGGATCGCGCATGTGCGCTTCGGGGTTGAGCTGCGCCCAGCGCCGCGCCGCGACCGCGACCTCGGCGAGCTGGCGCTTGGTCGTGCCGTACTGATGCATGTGCCGCGACGCGGCGAGCGCGTATGCCGAGATTGGCCGGATCGGCTTGTACTGCGCGTCCCAGAACGCGTTCTTCGAGCTCTGCACGAGCGCGCCGCTCGCCGTCGCCTGATTGCTGCCGTAGGCGATCAGCGCGACGTCGCAATAGCCGGCGTCGAGCGCGAGCGCGGCGTGTTCGAGCTGCAGCATGAACGCGCTGCCGCCGCTGCGGTTGCAGTCGCTGATCTTCGGCCGCAGGCCGAGATAATCGGCGAAGCTCAGGCCGGCGAGCGTGTCCTGCGGCTGCGCGACGAACAGCGCGTCGACGTCGCGCAGCGCGATGCCGGCATCGGCGAGCGCGAGCAGGCTCGCTCGCACCGTCAGATCCATCGCCTCGAAGCCCGGCGACTTGCCGACGCCGAAAGTCGCCGCGCCGACGATCGCGGTGCGGCCGGAAGGAAAGCCCAGCATCAGTTCGGCTCCGGCAAGGCGTCGAACACGACCAGCGGCATGCCGCCGTCGTCGACGATGCGCGCCTGCACCGGCATGCCGATGCGCACCGCGTCGGCGTCGATGCCGACGACGCGCGACATCATCCGCGGGCCTTCGGCGAGATCGATCAGCGCGACGTTGTAGCTCGGCTCCGGCGGTTTCCTGCGCACGACCGTCGTCGCGTAGACGGTGCCGCGGCCGCTCGCCTCGACCCATTCGAGATCGGTGTCGCCGCTCAGCGGTTCGGCGACGCGCGGATAGAACACGTAGCGGCCGCTGCTGCGCGCGCGCTGGATCATGAAGCGGTTCTGCGCGAGGAACTCGCGGTACTGCCGTTCGGGCTGGATGTCGTGCATCGCGACCGCTCAGTTGCCGGTGAAGCGCGCCGGACGGCGTTCCATGAACGCGCGCGTGCCTTCCTTGAAGTCCTCCGACTGCGCGATCAGCGGCACGGTGCTGCCTTCGAAATCCATGAATTCGTCGAGCGTCATCGTCGCGGCGACGTCGAACATCCGCTTGGCCATGCTCACTGCCAGCGTCGGCGCGTCGGCGAACGTGCGTGCGAGCGCGAGCGCCTCGTTCATCAGCTCGGCATCCGGCACGAGCTTGGCGACCAGTCCGAGTTCGAGCGCCTCGGCGGCGCCGACCATGCGCGCCGAATAGACGATTTCCTTGGCTTTCGCGATGCCGAGGCTGCGCTGCAGGAACCAGACGTTGCCGGCGTCCGGGCACAGGCCGATCTTGCGTTGCACGGCACCGAACCGCAGCGTGTCGGTCGCGATCACGTAATCGCAGGCCAGCGCCATCGACAGGCCCATGCCGACCGCGACGCCGCGCACGATCGCGAGCGGCTGCGCTACAACGACGGCCGCTGCGATCGCCAGGGGCGTTTCTGGATCGGCCAGGCGCAGACGCGCGTCGGCGACGGGCCGAACGGGCAGGGTGCGCTGTGGCGTTACGACGGCCACACGCTGCAACCCGTTGTGCCGGACATCGGTGTCGCCAACGGCATCGCGTTCAGCGCCGACGGGCGGACGATGTATTACGCCGACGTCCTGCGGTCGGCGGTGTTCGTCTGCGACTATGACATCGAAACCGGCATGCCGGGCGCGGCGCGTGAATTCGTCCGCTTTCCGCCCGGCGTGGTACCGGACGGCGCGACCGTCGATGCGGACGGCGCGTACTGGATCGCGCTGTATCGCGCCGGCAAGCTCGCACGTTATGGGACCGACGGCCGGCTCGATCGCGAGATCGCGCTGCCGGTGTCGTGTCCGACGATGGTCGCGTTCGGCGGCGACGAGCTCGACCTGCTGTTCGTCACGAGCGCTTCGCATCGGCTGACGGCCGCCGAGCGCGCTGCGCAACCGCAGGCCGGCGGTCTGTTCTGCTGCAGGCCCGGCGTGCGCGGGTTGCCGGAGACGCGGTTTCGCGTGCGCGCCGAGCCGCTATGATCGCGGTTCCCGTTTCCGAGCTCTCATCGCGCGATGTCCGTTGACGCGATCTTCATGGCGCTGGCCGACCCGACGCGGCGCGCGTTGTTCGACACTTTGCGTCGCGCGCCGACCTCGGTGCAGGAACTCGCTGACCGGTTTCCGGTCAGCCGCGGTGCGGTCTCGCAGCATCTCAAGGTTCTGCTCGACGCGCGGCTCGCCGACGTCGAGACGCGCGGGCGACAGCGCATCTATCGCGCGCGGCCCGATGCGTTCGGACCGCTCGCGTCCTACATCAATGAAGCGGCGCCGCCGGACGATCCGGTCGCGCGCGAACTCGCGAAGTGGCGATCGCAAGCGCCGCATATCGATCCCGGCGCGTTGGCGCTGCTGATGTATTTCGCGCAGATCGGCCAGTACGTATTCAAGTCGAACGAGGAGGTCGCCGCGCAGGCCGGCCTGAGCTTCGGCGACGTCACGCTGCTCGGCGCGTTGCGCCGTCTCGGCCCGCCGTACGAAAGCACGCCGACGCGGCTCGCGCGCTCGTTCTGGATTTCCGTGCCCGGCATGACCAAGCGGCTCGCGCGGCTCGAAACGCTCGGCATGCTGCATCGCAAGGACGATCCGGGCGACGGCCGCGGCGTGCTGCTGCGCCTGACGGCGAAAGGCCTGAACACGCTGCGCGATCTCGTCGCCCATCACCAGCCGCCCGAATACCACGCGCTGCTCGAACTCGGTGCCGACGAGCGGCGTCAGCTGATGGCACTGCTCGCGCGTTTGCTCGACCTCATCGACCGCGCGCACCATCGGCGGCGGCCGCCGTATCTGATTCGTTAGGGCAACGCTGCACGGATTCGTCATTGCGAGAAGCGGAGCGACGAAGCAATCCAGCGGCAGCGCTCGATCCGGCGACGCCGCTGGATTGCTTCGCTGCGCTCGCAATGACGAAGAAACCTGTGCAGTTTTATTGGGGCGTTCGAACACGCCCGTTCTTCCATCATGCCGGACACGCATCTTGATCAAGCAACATCTGTGCAACAGCGTCGCCGTGCTGACCCTCGACCATCCGCCGGTCAACGCGACTTCACAAGCCGTGCGCCAAGGCCTGCTCGACGCCGTGCGCGCCGCGCTCGCCGACGCGCGCGTCACCGGCATCGTCATCATCGGCGCCCGCGATGCGTTCAGTGCCGGCGGCGACGTCCGCGAACTCGGCGATGCGAGCCGCAACGCGCCGAGCCTGCGCGACGTGATCGAGCGGATCGAGTCGTCGGAAAAGCCGGTCGTCGCCGCACTCGCCGGATACGCGCTCGGCGGCGGGCTCGAACTCGCGCTCGGCTGCCATGCGCGGATCGGCATCGCGCCGCTGCGCGTCGGGCTTCCGGAAGTCACGCTCGGCGTGATCCCCGGTGCGGGCGGCACGCAACGTCTGCCGCGGATCATCGGCGCCGAAGCGGCGCTGGACGTGATGACCTCGGGCCGGCATCTGCCGGCTGACGAAGCGCTGCGCTTGGGCATCCTCGATGCGCTCGTCGACGCACCGCTCGAAGATGCCGCCGTGCAATTCGTCCGCAGCGGCGCCGCGACCGGGCCGGCAACGCGTCGGCTTGCGCCGCCGCCACCGGCGTTTTTTGCACAGTTTCGCGCGGCACACCGCGCAGCGTGGCACGGCCTGCTGGCACCGTGGAAGATCGTCGATGCCGTCGAAAGCCTGTACCGGCTGCCGCGCGCGCAGGCCGCCGCCGTCGAGCGCGAAGCCTATCTGCAATGCCAGGCCAGTCCGCAGCGGGCCGCGCTCGGTCATCTGTTCACGGTGCGCCGGGCGTTGCGCGCGCAACGCGATGAAGATCGGGAAGCCGTCATCGCCGCGCGTCTGCGGGCCGCGGTTTCCTTGTCCGGCGAATGGACACAGGCCGAGGTCGATGCGCTGGCCGCGGCGGGACGCGTGTTGCTCACCGACGGATCGGCGCGGTCGGCCGACGAGATCGATCTGGTCGCAGTCGATCGCCTGAACTTCCCGGCATTTCTCGGCGGGCCGATGTTCGGCGCCGCGCACCGGCTTTGCGTTTCGCCGGTGCCGATGCCTTAGGCGAACCGGCTGCGAGCGTGAGCGCGCTCGCGTCGGCTATTCTCCGGCCATCGCGTTCAGACCGCCGGAGTCCGCCTTGTCATCGTCCCGTCGCACGCACAGCCGGATCGCCGAGGGCGCGGGTGCGCTGTTCTTCATCCAGATCGCGTCGACGCTGGGATTCGCGGTGCTGTATTCGACGCTGGTGCTGTACACGACGCGGCATCTGCATTTCTCGATCCGCGACGCGACCGCGGTGATGGGCGTGTTCGGTGCGTTCAATTACGGACTGCACCTGTTCGGCGGTTATCTGGGCGGACGTTTCCTCAGCAACCGCAACCTGTTCGTCGGCGGCATGGCCTTGCAGGTGCTCGGCTGCGGCGCGATCGCGACCGGCAGCGCCGCCGGGTTTTACTGGGGATTGGCGCTGTTCCTGACCGGCAGCGGCCTCAACGTGACGTGCATCAACATGATGCTGACGCAGCGCTTCGCGCCCGAGGACAGCCGTCGCGAAGGCGCGTTCCTGTGGAACTACGCGGGCATGAACATGGGCTTCTTCATCGGGTTCGCGGTCGCCGGCCATTACCAGCTCAGCGAGAATTACACGAGCCTGTTCCTGTTCGCGACGATCGGCAATTTCGCGGCGATCGTGCTCGCCGCGCTGAACTGGCGATCGCTGGCCGATCGCGACACGACCCTGCTCGATGCGACGCGCGGCGCGTACCGCCGGCGCCTGCTCGCCGGCATCGCGATCCTCGTCGGCCTCGTGCCGATCGTCTGGATCCTGCTGCAGCATCCGGGTTCGACCGAAACGCTGGTCAAGGCGATCTGCGCGGTCGTCGCGGCGACGCTGGTCTGGCTGACGCTGAAGCATCGCGACCGGCGCGAGCGCGACAACATGTGGGCGTACCTGATCCTCACGCTCGGCTCGCTGGTGTTCTGGGCGCTGTACCAGATGGCACCGAGCGGTTTGCAGCTGTTCGCAGTCAACAACGTCGATCTGCACGTCTGGGGCATCGACGTCGCGCCGCAGTGGATCCAGAACATCAACACCGTGGTGATCGTCGTCGGCGGGCCGCTGCTCGCGGCGTGGTTCGTCCGCCTGCGCAAGCGCGGCTGGAACATCGACATCCCGACGCAGTTCGCGGCGTCGCTGCTGCTGATGGGGCTCGGCTTTCTCGCATTGCCGGCCGGCATCGCGTCCGCCGACGGGCAGGGGGTCGTCGCGTTCGGATGGCTGTTCGCGAGCTACGTCCTGCAGAGCGTCGGCGAGCTGCTGATCTCGCCGATCGGCTACGCGATGATCGGCAAGCTCGCGCCGCGCCAGTACCAGGGCATCATGATGGGCAGCTGGATGCTGGTAACCGGTCTCGCGTCGCTGTTCGCCGGCGATTTTTCCGGGATGATTCCGGAACCGGCCGGCACCACGCCGCTGGCGACCGATCCGCTCTATGCGCAGCTGTTCGCGTGGCTCGGCGGCGGCAGCGTCGCGGTCGGCGTGCTGCTCGTCGTGCTCGTGCCGTTCCTGCGCCGGCTGATCAAGGACCGCGACGCATCCGCCGGCGACGCGCCGGCGGCGGCGATGCCGGCCGGCTGATCGCGCGGCCGGTTATCCTGTACGGCGAATCCTTCCCCGCGCGCGACCGTCCGACGGCGCGCGATCATTCGAGACACCATGAGCATCGAGACTGAAGTCCGCCGCTACCGCGTGCCCGGCGGCATCGAGATCACCGCCGACGTCGGCGGCGACCCGTCGCGCCCGGCCGTCATCCTGCTGCACGGCGGCGGCCAGACGCGGCATTCGTGGGGCGGCGCGATGCGCGAGCTGTTGCGCCGCGGTTATCAGGTCATCAATTACGACGCGCGCGGCCACGGCGACAGCGGCTGGTCGGCGGACGCCGATTATTCGCTGCAGGCGATGGCGAGCGATCTGCGCGCGGTGATCGCGACGCTGTCGTCGCCGCCGGCGCTGGTCGGCGCGTCGATGGGCGGCATCACCTCGCTGTACGCGGTCGGCAACGGCGAACCGGGCCTCGCCAGCGCGCTGGTGCTGGTCGACGTCGTGCCGCGCATCGACCCCGACGGCGGCAAGAAGATCGGCGATTTCATGCGCGCGCGGCCGGACGGTTTCGCGACGCTCGAAGAGGCGGCCGACGCGGTGTCCGCGTACAACCCGCACCGGCCGCGGCCGAAGGACGTTTCCGGTCTGATGAAGAACCTGCGCGTGCGCGACGACGGCCGTCTGCACTGGCACTGGGATCCGCGCTTCGTGCAGAACGAAAAGCGCGTCGAGCCGCCGCAGTTCGCCGAAATCCTGCTCGACGCCGCCGACCGCGTGCGGATTCCGAGCCTGCTGGTGCGCGGCATGCAGAGCGACATCGTGTCAGAAGCCGGTGTCGAGGAATTCCGCCGCCATCTGCCGGCGCTCGAGGTCTACGACGTCATCGGCGCCGGCCACATGGTCGCCGGCGATCGCAACGATGCGTTCAACGACGGCGTGATCGGCTTTCTGCAGAGACATCTGCCGGTCAGCGGCTGAGCGTCAGAAAACTAGAACCGCAGATTTCGCAGATTACGCAGAAGAGAAAGATTTTTATTCTGCGTAATCTGCGGTTAAGCGCTTTTCGAAACCGCCAGCTTGCGCGCAGTCGGTTTGTTCCAGGCGCTCAGTCGCCGAGCACGACCAGCAAGTCCTTGCCGGCGACGGTCACGCCCGATGCGACCAGCACCTGTTTGACGGTCGCGTCGCGCGGCGCGGCGATCACGGTTTCCATCTTCATCGCTTCGAGCGAGATCAGCGGATCGCCTTTGCGCACGGTGTCGCCGGCCTTGACCGCGACGCGCGACACCATGCCCGGCATCGGCGCGCCGATCTGGTCGGCATCGCCGTCGGCGGCCTGCGGCCGCGCGTGCGCCGCTTTGGCGCCGGCCTTGTCGACGCGCACCGCGCGCGGCTGGCCGTTGAGCTCGTAGAACAGCTTCTCGCTGTCGTCGGCGTCGGCGCGGCCTTGCAAGCGGATCACCAGCGACTTGCCCTTGTCGATGTCGACGCTGATCTCCTCCTGCTCCTGCATGCCGTAGAAGAACGTCGTCGTCGGCAGCCGCGAGACATCGCCGTATTTCTTCACGTGCTCGGCATAGTCCTGCCAGACTTTCGGATACATCAGCTGCGACGCCAGATCGCGATCCGACAGTTCCTCGCCGATCGCCTGCTCGGCGGCGCTGCGCGCCGCTTCCAGATCGACCGCCGGAAGGCTCTTGCCGGGCCGCTCGCTCAGCGCCGGCCTGCCTTTCAGCACCTTGGCCTGCAGCGCTTTCGGCCAGCCGTCCGGCGGCAGGCCGAGATCACCGCGGAACAGCTGCACGACCGATTCCGGGAAGTCGATGGTCTTGTCCGGATTCTCGACATCGGCCGGCGTCAGGTCGTTGCTGACCATGAACAGCGCCATGTCGCCGACGACCTTCGAACTCGGCGTGACCTTGATGATGTCGCCGAACAGGCGGTTGACGTCGGCATACGCCTTCGACACTTCCGCCCAGCGCGGCGCGAGGCCGAGCGCGCGCGCCTGCTCGCGCTGGTTC
>DASSVA010000420.1:0-6561 GCA_035706385.1 Solimonas sp.
GTAGTACTGCAGCGCCTGCGTGTGCGCATCGAGCTTGTCGAGCGTGTACGGAATCGCCAGCCACGCTTCCTGGACGGCCGGGTCCATCGGGTCGCGCTTGGTCAGCTCGATCCACGGCACCAGCGCGCGGCGCAGCGCCGCCTCGGTTTCCGGATTGCTGTTGCGCAGGTGGAATGAATGCAGGCCGGCGCGATCGAACACGTCCTGGTCGAGATAACCGGGGCGGATCAGCACGCCGAGCGTCGACAGCGTGATCAGTACGCGCTTCTTCGGATCGTCGGGATCCGGCGTTTCGGTCTTCTGGATGCGCGAACCCTGCGGCGCCAGTTGCGCCCAGCCGAGGCCGAGCAGCGCGCGGTTCGAGAACGGGCCTTCGACGCGCACGCGGCTGAACACCGGCTTGGCGGTGCCGCCCTGCTGCGTCTGCAGGAACTGCCAGCCGAGCGTGAGATTGGCGCGGTCGCGCAACGCGAGTTCTTCGGCAGTGATCGGCCGCATCGTGCCGACGCGATCGAGCACGGTCTGGCCCTGCACGGTGCGGCCGTCGTTGAGCAGCGCGATGCCGAGGTTGTAACGCGTGAACAGGGACTTCTCGCCTTCGTCCTTGAGCAGCGCGTCGGCGGCCTCGCCATAACGGCCGTCCGCCATCAACACGCGCGCCAGCAGATCCTGCCAGTCCGGCACCAGTTCCGGCGGCAGCTTTTCGCGCATGCGGTACAGCGTCGCGCGCGCTTCGGCGTTGTAGCCGCGTTCGTAATCGAATTCGGCGAGCTGCAGGTTGGCACGGCCGAGGCGGCTGGCGTCCGGCGCGGTCGCCGCGAGATTGCGGTAGATCTCCTCGGCACGGTCGCGCATGCCGAAGCCGAGATAGTTGTCGGCGAGCCGCCACTGGTATTCGGCCGGCATCTTCAGCGGATCGGTCTTGCCGGCGATCTGCTGCAGCTCGACGATCGCGGAAAAATGCCGTTTGTCGTCGTCGAGGAAGCGTGCGAGACGAACCTGCGGGTCGTCGGCGCTGCCCGGTTCGTAGGTTTCGACGGCGCCGGCCGTGAGCGGCAACAGCACGGCGAGCGCGGCGGCGAACGCGAGCGCGGACTTCATCGTGCCGATCTCCACTGCTTCATCGTCAGTTTCGGCTTGCCGCCGAAACGGCTTTCCCTGGCGATGACGAATTCGACGTCGGTCGCCGACGCGGGCTTGTCGATCGTCACGCTGTACTGATCGCCGAGCGGCGGATCGCTGTCCTTGGCGTCGGCGAACTTGCCGTGGAAGCTGACGTGCAGGCGATGCGGCCCGGGATCGGCGGCGACGCGGATCAGGCGCTGCAACGCGTTCTTGCCGAGGATCGCGCGCGAGTCGAATTCGTCGTAGTGATAGACCTCGGGCGCATGGTCGTCGAGCGTGATCGTGACGTCCTGCAACAGCAGGCCGCCGGCCTTGACGCTGAGATAGACGTTGAGGCGCTTGTAGTCCGGCAGCACGGCGTCGACTTCGGTCGCCGCGGCGGCGCTGTTGAATTCGAGCACTTCATCCTTGAGCGCCTGCACGGTCTGGTCCAGCTTGATCGCGCGGTCGGCCATGTCGGTCGTGGCGGCTGCGGCAGGCAAGCTCAGCGAAAGTGCAAGGCTTGCGCCCAGGGCTCTGTAACGGCCTCGAGTTGTCGGCATCGGCTGCTTGAATCCGGTCGGGCTGATGAGTGTAGCAAAGCAATTCGCGCGATACGGCGCATGGTGACGACGCAATTGTGACGAAATCGTCGACGCGTGTTTGTCCGACATCGGCTCGACCCACCGAACGGTGCGATGGCGCGGACGAACGGAATCGACATCGGACGGCGAGCGGCGGGAAGCGCACTTGATTTTTGCGCCGGACCGCGACGGGATCGCCGCGCTCGCGAAGCGAGTGCGCAACTGTGTTGACGCTCGAAAACCCGCTTGATATAAAGCGCCGCAACCCGCTCCACACTCACGAATCGCGCTTGTCGTGACAAGCGCCGCATGGATCGTCGACACGCGGGGCTGCCGCAATTACACAAGTGGGCCATTCTGGGCTTCGGCCACCATTTCTTTATTTGAGGGGATGTACTCGATGAACAAGACTGAACTGATCAACGCGCTTGCCGACAAGGCCGACCTGTCGAAGGCCGACGCCGGTCGCGCCGTCGATGCCTTCTTTGAAGTCGTCGGCAAGGCGCTCAAGAAGAAGGACAAGGTGTCGCTGGTCGGCTTCGGCACGTTCCTCGTGCGCGAGCGTTCGGCGCGTTCGGGCCGCAACCCGAAGACCGGCGCGACGATCAAGATCAAGGCGAGCAAGACGCCGGCATTCAAGGCTGGCAAGGCCCTCAAGGACCTGATAAAGTAGCGGTCTTCCAACGGTAGGTTGCTTGACCGGGCAAACGTCCCAACCGGGTGCTTAGCTCAGTCGGTAGAGCGTCGCCTTTACACGGCGAATGTCGGCGGTTCGAGCCCGTCAGCACCCACCAGGTTTGTTTTGAAAGTCGCGGCATGGATGCCGCGTGTTGTTGCAGGGACGTAAAGAGAATACGGAGCGGTAGTTCAGTTGGTTAGAATACCGGCCTGTCACGCCGGGGGTCGCGGGTTCGAGTCCCGTCCGCTCCGCCACAGATGAACGAAGAAGGCGCCCTTGCGGCGCCTTTTTTGTTGCCCGCCGGACGCCGTGGCGCGTGTTTTCTCGTGCACTCCGACGAGGTCGGAATATCGGCATCCAGGCACAGTGGCCGTCGTGCCGCGCGGATCGCGATTGAGCGCGCGCGCCGCTTGCGTCTAGATTACGAAGATCGGCGCCTGGACGAGAACACTATAAAAAGGAGGGGGTCATGGGCTATCCGGTGGTCATGATTCATGGCATGTGGTGCACGGCCGCCAGCTGGAAGCGTGTCGCCGGCATCATGGCGCCGCGCGGCTACGACTGTTTCGCGCCGTCGCTGCCGGCGCACGACGATTCCACCGATCAGCCGCTGCAGGTGCGCAGGCTCAGTCTGCGCGACTACGCCGACGCGCTCGAACGGCAGATCGCCGCACGCGATTATCAGAAGCCGCCGATCCTGATCGGTCATTCGATGGGCGGACTGCTCGCGCAGCAGCTGGCGACGCGGATCCGGCCGCTGGCGCTGGTCCTGCTGACACCGGCGCCGCCGCGCGGCATCAATGCGCTGACGCCGAGCGTGATCGGTGCATTCGCGCCGTGGATGTTCAGCGGCCTGTTCTGGCGCAACGCGCACAAGCCCGGTTTCGCGCACGCGCAGCGTTTCGCGTTCAACGGCGTACCGGTCGACCGCCATCGCGCGCTGTACGAAAGCCTGGTCCATGAATCGGGACGCGCGGCGTTCGAGATCGGCATGTGGCCACTGGATTTTGCGCGCGCCGCCGCCGTCGATGCGGCCAAGGTGCAGTGTCCGGTCTACATCGTAAGCTGCGGCAAAGACCGCCTGACGCCGGCGAGCGTGGTGCGCAAGGCGGCGAAGCGGTACCCGCATGCCACGCAGCGTCACTACGCCGAACGCGGGCACTGGGTCATCGACGACGAGGAGACGGAAGAAATGATGCATGCGATCTGCGGCTGGTTGCGTCCGTTTGAACAAAGGATCGAACGCACGGCGCAGGTCTCGTGAACGTCGCGACGATCCGCGCGCTGATGCCGGTCGCGGCGTTCGCGCTGGCGGTCGCTGCGCCGGCCGCCCTTGCGCAGAACGATGCGCTGTCGAAGTCGCTCGACGTCACGCAGCGCGCGCAGCAGGCCAGCGTCGCATCGCAGAAGCGCGTCGATCAGATCGACGACCAGACGCGCGCGCTGCTCGAACGGTATCGCGCGGCGACCTGGCAGACGCAACAGCTCAATGTCTACGCGCAGCAGCTCAATGAACTGCTGACGCAGCAGACCGCGCAGATCGCCGATCTGCGCCAGCAGCTCGCCGATCTCGATCGCGCCGGCGAGGACCTGATGCCGCTGATGCTGCGGATGACCGACAGCCTCGAAAAGTTCGTCGCGCTCGATCTGCCGTTCCTGCACGACGAGCGTCGCCAGCGCATCGACAATCTCAAGCAGGCGCTCGGCGATCCGCAGGTCAATGCCGGCGAGAAGTTCCGCCGCATCCTCGAGGCGTATCAGATCGAAGTCGAATACGGACGCACGCTCGGCGTCGAACGCGCCGACGTCGACGGCAGCACGATGGACGTGCTGCGCGTCGGCCGCATCGGCCTGTATGCGCTGACGCCGGACGGCGATGATCCGAAGATGTGGAATGCGCAGACGAAGAAATGGGACGCGCTGTCGCGCGGCAGCGCGACGGCGATCGGCGACGGCCTGAAGATGGCGCGCGAGATGACGGCGGTGAATCTGCTCGAACTGCCGGTCGCGACCGCCGGGAGCGCGCCATGAAGCGCCATCTGATCGTGTTCGCACTGCTGCTGGCGCCGGCACTCGGCTTCGCCGCCGAGCCGTCGGGACTCGATGCGCTGCTCAAGCAGGTGCAGGAAGCGGCCGGGCAGGACGCCAGGCTCAACGAAGCGCGCGAGCAGCGTTTCCTGCGCGACAAGAACCAGCAGGCGGCGCTGGTCGCGCAGGCCGAAGCCGCGCAGGCCGCGGCGAAGAACAAGGCCGACGCGGTGCGCGCGAGCTTTGCCGCGAACCAGAAGACGATCGCCGATCTGAAGACGCAAATCCAGGCGCATGCCGGCGACTATCTGCAGGTGCAGGGCGCGGTCAAGGAGGCGGCCGGCGCGTTTCGCGCGATCGCCAGCGAATCGCTGATCAGTGCGCAGGCACCGGAGCGCCTGCAGACGATCGACGCGCTCGCCGACAACGACGGCTATCCGCCGGTCGCCGACCTCGAACGTTTCTGGTACGCGCTGCAACAGGAGCTGACCGAAGGCGGCAAGGTCGCGCGCTTCAAGGCGCCGGTCGTCGACGTCGACGGCCAGCGCGCCGAGCGCGAGGTCGTGCGCATCGGCACATTCAGCGCGTTCGCCGGCGACCGTTATCTGGTGTTCGATCCGCAGGCGGCCGCACTGGTCGAACTGACGCGCCAGCCGGCGCATCACTGGCGCGCGCTCGCCGACGATTTCGGCGAGGCCACCGAAGGACGGCAGCCGGCGATGATCGATCCGTCGCACGGCTCGCTGCTCGCGCAGGAAGCGCTGCGGCCGAACCTGAAGGAACGGATCGACCAGGGCGGCGTCATCGCCTACGTGATCATCGTCATCGGCATCGCCGGCGCATTGCTCGCGATCTACCAGCTCGTCTATCTGCTGCGCGTCGGCCGCGGCGTGCGCGCACAGCTCGACGACATCGGCCGGCCGCGCGACGACAATCCGCTCGGGCGTGTGCTCGCGGCGTTCCGCGGCGATCCGGCGAAGGGCATCGGCGACGCCGAAGTGCTCGAACTGCGGCTGTCGGAAGCGATCCTGCGCGAGATTCCGGCGCTCGAACGCTTCCAGCCGCTGCTGCGCCTGATCATCGCCGCCGGCCCGCTGCTCGGCCTGGTCGGCACCGTCACCGGCATGATCATCACGTTCCAGGTGATCCAGGAACAGGGCGCCGGCGATCCGCGGCTGATGGCCGGCGGCATCTCGCAGGCGATGATCACGACCGTGCTCGGCCTCGGCGTCGCGGTGCCGATGCTGTTCGTCAACGCGATCCTGTCGGCGCGTTCGCGCGTGCTCGTGCAGATCCTCGACGAGCAGAGCGCCGGCCTGCTCGCGCGTCACATCGAAAGCGGCGAGAGCGATGCACGCGGTGCTTGATCTGCTGCTGCGGCCGTTCGCTTCGGTGTCGGCGCTGATCGGTGCCGGCGGCTGGGTGCTGCCGTGGATTTTCGCGACCGCGCTGATCATGTGGACGCTGATCGTCGAGCGCTGGTGGTATTTCCGGCGCATCTTCCCGGCGCAGCGCGCGGCGCTGCACGCGCAATGGCGCGAACGTCGCGATCATCGCTCGTGGAGCGCGCGGCAGATCCGCGCGATGCTGGTGTCGCAGGCGCGCGTGGCGATGGACGCGCCGCTGCCGCTGCTGCGCGTGACGGTGCCGATCGCGCCGCTGCTCGGCCTGCTCGGCACGGTGACCGGCATGCTCGAAGTATTCGATGGCATGATGATCAGCGGCAGCGCCGACGCGCGGACGATGGCGTATGGCGTGTCGCACGCGATGATCGCGACGCTGTCCGGTCTGGTCGTCAGCGTCAGCGGCATGTACTTCCTGAACCGCTTCCAGCGGCGCGTCGAGCGCGAGACGGAACGCTTCGGCGAACTCCTGGAAGTCTGACGAGAATCCCATGCGCACCCGCCGCCATACGCATCCGCCCGAGGAAACCGGCATCGATCTCGCGCCGATGCTCGATTTCGTCCTCAATCTGCTGATCTTCTTCATCATCACCAACACCTTCGTCTCGGAAGCCGGCATTCACATCAACCGGCCGTCGGCGACGACCGCGGTCAAGCAGGAGCGCGCGAACGTGCTGGTCGCGATCGCGCCGAACGGCGAGGTCTGGAGCGACGGCCAGCGCATCGACATCCGCGCGCTGCGCGCGCATCTGCAGAAGCGCCG
>DASSVA010000421.1:0-3937 GCA_035706385.1 Solimonas sp.
TGAAGGCGCAAGGCTATGTCTGAACAGCGTGTGCGTCCGTAGCCTGAACCGCCCGGTGCGGACCCGCATGCCGGGTGGTGTGGGGAGGGCTGATTAGAAGTCAGCCCTTACCCGATTGGACGTCATTTTGAGCTCTCACTAAGGACGACGTTGCGGGGCGTAGGGTTGTACACCTGCACGCACTCCCGATGCTCCTCGAACCCTGGAGCTGAGATGACTAGATGCGGGCACGGTGTAATGACATCGAATCCGAGCGGTAACCAATGCCGGCGCTTAATTTCAGCAAGGGTGAAGCCGCCTTGCTCTCCGCTCTGCACCGCATCTGACGGAAATTCTGCGTAAAAAACCTTTGCACCGACGATAGGCTGGCCAGACGTAGTTGTGACGGAGCCACTAACCGAAGCCGCTTCACGGATCTGGACCGGCACGCAGCCGGCAGCGGTTAGCGATGCGACGAGAAGAATGATCTTCTTGTTCATGACGTCCAACGCCAATTAGGCGGACGAGGCTTTCCGCCTAATCCGTCGCTCAGTCCGCCTAATCCTGCTTCGCGCGCGATAAGCATTTGATTTTGCGCTTCCTCGAAAGACTAGTGCGGGAAGCATGGCGGATCGCTCGTTTTGGCGCCAGCCCGGAGTAGGCCGCCATTTTTCAAAAGTGACAGGGCGGAGCAGGAGCGGCATACGCAGCGGCGTGGCGGTTCCGGGGCATGCGTTGCATGGCCCGGCTTCGCACAAACAGAAAGGGAGCCATGCGGCTCCCTTTCTGTCCGGCCTGTGCGCCGCTAGCGCTTGAACAACCCGACAAACCGCACGACCTTGTCGATCAGCTTGACCATGCCGTCCGGTACCGGCTTGCCGTCGAGCAGTTGCGTCAGCTGTTTCTTGTACTTGTCGGTCAGCGGCGGAAACATCGTGCGCGGGTCGACGACTTTCGGGCCTTCCTCGAACACGGTGCGCGCATTCGAGCATTCGGCGAAGGTGTTGAAGCCGACGAGCCGGCCGATGCCGCTGTGGTTGACGCCGCCGAACGGCAGGTACGGATTGGTGCCGGACTGCACGACGTTGTGGTTCAGCACCATGCTGCCGGACGTGGTGTTCTTCAGGAAATATTCCCAGGACTCGCGGTCCTTCGAGAACACGTACGACGCCAGCGGCTTGTCGTGCTTGCGGATGTACTCGACGACTTCCTCGCGATCGCGCCACGGCATGACGACGATGACCGGCCCGAAGATCTCCTCCTGCATGATCTTCATGTCCGGCGTCGTGTTGGTGATGACGGTCGGCGCGATGTAGCGGTCGGCATCGCGGTATTCGCCGCCGATGACAATCTTCGCGCCCTTGGCGCGCGCATCCTCGACGAGCGCCTTGATGCGCTCGAAGTGACGGCTGTTGATGACGCGCGGATATTCCGGGTTCTTGTCGAAGCCTTCGCCGCGCGGGTTGTACATCGCGGTGATTTCCCTGACCAGCGCGTCGACGTAACGCTGGAACACGGCCTCGTGCGCGAACACGTAGTCCGGCGCGATGCAGGCTTGCCCTGCGTTGCACATGCGGCCCCACGAGGTCTTCAGCGCGGCGTCCTCGACGTCGGCGCTGGCGTCGACGATCGACGGGTTCTTGCCGCCCATCTCCAGCGTCACCGACGCGAAGTGCTCGGCGGCGGCGCGCATGATGATGCGGCCGACGGTGTTGTTGCCGATGTAGAAGATGTGATTGAACGGGCACGCGAGCAGCGCGCTCGCCGCCTCGACGCCGCCTTCGACCACCGTGACTTCGCCGTCCGGGAACGCCTCTTTCGCAATCTCGGCCATGATCTTCGACGAGTGCGGGGCGAGTTCCGACGGCTTGACGATGATCGCGTTGCCGGCGGCGAGCGCACCGAGCACCGGCAGGAAGCCGATCACGTACGGCGCGTTCCAGCTCGGCAGCACCAGCACCATGCCCTTGGCTTCATAGTGCAGATAGCATTTCTTGCCGAGCGTCATCAGCGACGGCGGCGCCGACTTGTCGGCCATCCACTCGGCGAGATTCTTCTCGATGTGCTCGGCTTCCATCTTCAGCATCACCAGCTCGCCGTCGACATCCGGCGGCGACAGGCCACGTTCGAGCTTGACCGCCTCGTAGATGCGCGGACGCGCGGCGAGCGTCGCCGCCATCAGGCGGCGGATGCGCGCGATGCGCTGTTCGGCGGTGCTTTGCGAAAGTTGCGGAGCCTTGGCCTTGAGGCGGTCGAAACTCGCGCGGACTTCGTTGTTGATCGGCAGATTGACGACCGTGCTCATGGCAGCTCCTGGGCCTTGCGATGCCGACGCATGTTCCACCGTCGCGGCGCGCATCACCTCGTCCGGATGGTGGATCAATGGCCGGCGCGCGCGGCCGCTTCCGGCGTGAACTGCGCCGGCGACATCGGCTGATTGATCTTCCACCACTGGCGGCTCTCGTTGACGAGATAGCCCGCTTCGTAGGTGCCGGCGGAGAGGTCGTGATAAATCGACACGCCGCGATGCCAGGCCTTGCCTTCCTGCGAATAGTGATAGGTGATCAGCGGCACGCGCCAGAGCTGGTCACGCGAATCGTAGTTGTCGGCCATCAGCGCGAGCCAGCTGTCCTCGTCGATGTAAAGGCGGCGCTTCTTGTAGATGTGGCGCACGCCTTCCTTGAGCGTGCCTTCGAGCACCCAGACGCGATGCAGCTCGTAGCGCAGGTACTGCGGATTGACGGTGTTCGGCTTGATCAGCTCGCTGTACTTCACGTCCGGATCGTTGATGCGGAAGTTGTCGTACGGCACATACATCTCCTTCTTGCCGACCAGCTTCCAGGTGTAGCGTTCGGGCGAACCATTGAAGCCGTAGTCGTCGTCGACGGTGCGAAAGCCGGCCGGCGGCACCGGATAGTCGAAGCCGACTTCCGGCGCCTGGCGCACGCGCCGCGTGCCGGGCAGGTACTGCCACGATTGCGTCGCCGCGTTCGTGTAGTTGTTCGGCTGGAAGCCGACGGCGACGAAGCCGCGATCGCGCTCGGGCAGCATGTAGCCGGTGTAGAAATGCGCGGTGAACGGCTCGCTGTACGAGCGCTTTTTCTTCGGGTCGTTGTTGTCGACCAGCACCATGAATTTCTGGCGTCCCCAGGCGACGCTGCCGCCGGCGTAGACGTCGGCGATGTCGCAGATCGCCTGCTCGGTATAGACGCGGCCGGCATTGCCGACGTTCCAGATCGCTTCGAGTCCGCTCTTCGGAATCGGGAACGGGATCGCGCCGGCCGTCCCCTTGAGGCCCTTGCCGTCGTCGATGATCTCGGCGTTGACGGCATTGTCCTTCGCGCGCGCGCAGGTCTCGTCGGAATCGGCGAAGTCGCGGTGGCTCGGATAGACGTTCATCCAGTACGACTGCGGGTACTTCTTCATCAGCGCCTTCTCGCCGTCGGTGAGCTTGTCGGCGTATTGCGCCATGTTCGCGGCGCTGATCTTGAACAACGGCTTTTCGTTCGCGTACGGACCGGCGACGTAACCGGATTTCGCCTGCATGCCCGGCCAGTTGCCCTGAAACTTGCCGGTCCATTGCGCGACGCCGGAATCGCTGCCGGCCTTCTCGGCGCCGTTGCAGGTCAGCCGCGCGCCGCCCAGCTCGGCCGCTTCGGCAGCCGTCGCCCTGGCCGCCGCGGCGGCCGTGAAGAAAAGCGGAACACTGATGCAAGCCGCGAACGCAAAAGCCTTTTTCAGGTCCATCTGATTCTCCTCGTCTTGGAAGACGCGGCCGGCCTTGCCATCCGCCATCCGCTGTCCGGGAAGCCCGCCGAAGCCGGCGACGGCTTTTGCACATTACAATTCAATCGCAATGTTTTATAAAGACCGTCCGAACGGTATCGCGGTTGGGATAGTCCGTATTCAGAGACGCCGCGCGCATCCCCCAAAGCGGTGAGGTTTGGCGGGTGCCGCG
>DASSVA010000422.1:0-2395 GCA_035706385.1 Solimonas sp.
CCGAGCGACGCCGCAGATACGGTGCGAGCCGGTCGAAATAATTCCAGTTGTCGACGAAGCGCTTTTCGGCGATGACCTCGGTGCCGGGTTCGCGCAGCAGCGGCACGCCGCCGTAATGATCGGCATGCGCCTGCGTCAGGACGATCCGCCGCAACGGGCCGCTGCGCTGCGGCGCGAGCAGCGCCTTCGTGCGTTCGGCGTTGTCCATGAAACCCGTGTTGACCATCACGTCGCCGTCGGCGGTGGTGATCAGATAGGCGTTGGAGATGTCCTTCGCCATGAACACGAAGTCGGTGATCGCGACCGCTTCACGCTGCGCATCGCCGGCGCGGACCAGATCGGCGAGCAGCGGCTTGTCGCCGGACGGCGTGCTCACGTCACGCGCTCGTCGAACTCGACCATCACCTTCGCCGAAGCGGGCGACGCCGCGACGCCGAATGCATCGATGACTTTCTCGAACGGGAAGCGATGGCTGATCAGGCCGGCGATCTTGTCGCGCAGCCGCGGCAGCGCTTTGATCACGTCCGGCATCTCGGTCGGATAGCAGACCGCGGTGGTGATCGTCATTTCGGTCGTCAGCATCGCGCCGAGGTCGAGCGGCACCGGCTTGCTGTGCGCGGCGGTGACGACCATCCGCGACTGGAATTTGGCGAGGCGCACGACGTCCGAGAGGATGTTCGGCGCGCCGGCGGCGTCGATGAATGCGTCGGTGCCGACCGTCTCGCGCGAGAACACGCGGCCGGTGCCGTGCAGTTCGCTGAGCCGTGCGCGCAGGTCTTCCTTGGTCGGATCGAACGCGGCGCGCGCGCCGAGCGCGCGGGCGCGCGCGAGGCGTTCCGGCGCGAGGTCGAGCGCGACCACGTCGGTGACGCCGCGATCGACCAGCCACAACACCATGCCGAGGCCGATCGGGCCGCAGCCGAACACGACCGCCTTGTCGCCCGGCCGGACCTGCATGCGGTTGACGCCGTGCAGCGCGACCGCGAGCGGCTCGGTCATCGCCGCGATGTCGTACGGCAGGCCGTCGGGAATCGGCAGCAGGCTTTCGCCGAGCCTGGCGCCGCGCACCAGCAGCTCCTCGGTGAACGCGCCTTCCGGACCGCCGCTGCCGATGTAGCTCGGCGTCATCATCGGATTGATGATGACGCGCTGGCCGACGGCGAGATTGTCGATCTCCTTGCCGACGAACATCACTTCGCCGGCGGCCTCGTGACCGAGCGGCGTGACGCCACCCGGCTTGCGGTGGATGCCGCCGAGCTTGACGTAGGTCAGATCGCTGCCGCAGACGCCGCAGGCCTTGACCTTGACGACGACATCGCGCGTGCCGGCTTCTGGCCTCTGGTACGCGTCGAGGCGGACGTCATCGACTTCGTGGATGTTGAGAATGTGTCCCATCGCTCTACTCCTTGGCACGCTTGTTCCCTCTCCCCGCTTGCGGGGAAGGGGTAGGGTGAGGGGCGGCTTGCGCGCCGCGTCGCCCGGTCCCCTGCCCCTCACCCCCGCCCTCTCCCCGCAAGCGGGGAGAGGGCGATATGCGCGCGAGGAAAACAGCGAATCACATCATCACCATCGCGCCGCCGTCGACGGTGATCGTCTCGCCGGTGATGAACGACGACGAATCGCTGGCGAGGAACGCGGCGATGCCTTCGAAATCGGCCATGTAGCCGGGTCGCGGAATCGCGTTCTTCGCGAGCATGTATTTGTCGATCGGACTCAGTTCGTCGGCGGTGCCGGTCATGCCGGTCTTGATGTAGCCGGGCGCGATGACGTTGGCGCGGATGCCGTGCTTGCCGAACTCGGCCGCCATGCCGCGGATGATCGCGCCGACCGCGGCCTTCGAGCCGGCGTAATGCGGCTTGCCGGCGAGGCCCTTGAACATCGACAGGCTGCCGCAGGCGATCAGCGCGCCGCCCGGCTCGCCGGCTTCGGCGCGCCGCACCATGCAGCGCGCGCCCTCGCGCAACGTGTAATACGCGCCGTGCAGCGCGACGTCGAGAAACTTGTGGTAATCGTCGGTCGACAGCGTCAGCGACGATTGCGACGCCGGCGGCGGCCCGGCATTGGCGATCACCGTGTCGACGCGGCCGAAGTCCTTCATCACCGCGTCGAAGCCGGCGACGATCTCGGCTTCCGACGACACGTCGAGCTTGCGCGTCGCGACACGCACGCCGAACGCTTCGAGTTCGCGTTTCGCGGCCGCGTTCCTTTCTTCGTTGCGCGCCCAGATCACGACGTCGCCGCCCTGCTTCGCGATGCCGCGCGCGAAGCCGAGGCCGAGGCCGCTGTTGCCGCCGGTGATGACCGCCACCTTGCCGCCGAGGTCGAACAGGCCCTTGGCCATGCATTTCTCCGATCACGCTGTTGAACGACCCCTAGTGTTCACCAGCGCCGGGAC
>DASSVA010000423.1:0-15464 GCA_035706385.1 Solimonas sp.
CAGGAACGCTTCGGCCGACGCCTGCATCGCGACATCGAGACTGGAATGCACGCGCGTGCCGCCGGGCCGCAGGCGCATCGCCTCGCGCGCCGCGAACGCGCGGAAATGCGCGGCGTGCAGTTCTGGCACCGCGCGCACGAACGCCGGCACGGCGGCGACCGTCGCGCCGGCCGGCCACTGGCCGCGCGCCTGCAGCGCCGCGGCGAGCCGCCGCACGCGCGCCTGCAACGCGAGCGGTTCGCGCGCGAAGCGCGACGGCGCGCGCACCATCACCGCGAGCGCGAGCATTTCGTCGGCCGACAGCGTGTCGAGGCTGCGGCCGAAGTAATACTGCGCGGCCGGCGCGACGCCGCGGCGGTTCGCGCCATACGGCACCTGGTTCAGATAGAACTCGAGGATGTCGGCCTTGCTGAAGCGCGCTTCCAGCCGCATCGCCGCGAAACCTTCGACCCAGCGCGACCACACCGTGCGCGGCCGCGGATGCAGGATGCGCACGACCTGCTCGCTGATCGTGCTCGCGCCGCGCAGCGCGCGGCCGGCACGCAGATCGGTCCACAGCGCCGCGACGCGCGCGCGCCAGTCGATGCCGTGGTGCTGCCAGAAACGGCGGTCTTCCGATTCGACGAATGCATTGCGCAGCGTCGCCGGCATCCGTTCCAGCGCGACGCGGCCGTGCAGGTTCCAGCCGCCGTCATACGAAATCTGCAGCGGCCGGCCGTCGCGATCGAGGATTTCCGGCTGCGTCGCCGCTTCGGCGTCGAGCCGCAGCGTGTCGGGCAAGCTGCGCTGCGAAACAAGCGTCGCAAACAACAATGTCGTCATTCCCGCGAAAGCGGGAATCCAGAACCATCGTCGCCGCAATGCAATTTTCATTTGCGAGCGGCGGCGGCGGCGTGCAACGCAGCCGATGTCGAGACACGTGCACCGGGCGAACTCTGGATGCCCGCGTTCGCGGGCATGGCGACAAGAGAATGGCTGGCGCAGCTCACGATCCCGGCTCGATTTTCAGTCGCGCCGCGACACCGTTGCCGAACACGTCCGGGTCGTACATCCGCTCGGCATGCGTTTCAGCGACCGCGAACTCGCCGGTCGCGACCGCCTGCGCGATCCACGCGAGCTTGTAATGGCCGGCGGCGATCTCGTCGGCATAAAAACGCACGGCATCGAAGCGCAGCGCGCGGTAATAGAACGGATACGGATACGCCGGGCTCGCCGCCGCCATTTCGTCGGCGGCCAGACCGGACGCGGTCGCCAGATCAGGATTGACCGGCTCCAGCCCCGCCGGCACCGGATCGTCGACGACGACATAGGTCATCCACGCCGGCACGTCGACGTTCAGCTCGATCTTCAGCTGCTCGCCCTGGCGCACCGTCATCGACGGACCTTCGAGCGGCTGCCACTGCCCGTCGCGACGGACGAAGTAACGGCGCGCGACGCTCAGCCCGGCTTCGATCGGCGCGACCGGCGCCGGCGTCGCGTAACGCAGCGTCGTCGTCACGTACGCGCGGCCGTCACCGTCGCCGCGAACCTGCAGGCTGCGCGCCGCGCCGGCGGCTTTCGCATCAAGCGGTTTGTCGAGCGCGGCCGAGCGGCCGTCGGCCAGTTGCACCTCGCCGAGCGTCTGGCCGTCGAGCAGCGCGCTCGCCGTCATCTTCAGCGGCACCGCCTCGTAGCGATCGGCGTAGTCGATCAGCGCACGCGTGCAGAACACGTTCTCCTGCGTGTTCTCCCAGTGCGTGCGCGTGCCGCGCGCCTGCGTGATCGAACGCGCCAGCTTCATCGCCAGCTCGCTGTCGCTGTCATTGCCGCCGCGCGCGATCAGTGCCGAGAGCGCCGCGCAGTTCGAACGCAGCCTCGAACCGAGCAGCCAGGCGTCGCCGGCATCGCCGTCGTCGCCGAGCATGAACGTGCCGGCCGACTGCTGGCCGCGCGCGAGCATCCGCGCGCTCGCCGCCTGCAATGCGTCGCCGCCGCCCTGCGTCAGCGCCGCCGCCTGCGCGTACAGCGCTTCGCCGAACAAACCCATGCGCGGCAGCTGCGGCCGGTAACGCTGCAGTTCGGCGGCCTGCAATTCGCCGCGCTGCGCGAGCGCCGCGAGCGCGACGGCGCGCAGTTGCGCGCGAATCTCGGCGTTGTCGTAGCCGCTGCGCGCGATGTCTTCGCGCAGCAGCGTCTTCAGATACGCATCGAGCCTGTCCCAGACACCGGTCGGCGGCCGGTAGCCCATCTTCTGCAGCCAGCCGAACGCCAGCGCCGTGTACGCCGACAGATACGGGCTCTGGTATTGATCGTGCGGCACGAAGAACGCCATGCCGCCGCCCGGTGCCTGGAACGATGCGGCATCGTCGAGCGTCGTCTGCGTCAGCGTCTGCGCCGCGTCCCAGTCCGGCGGCGACGCGAGCCGGTCGCGCAATTTCAGGAAATGCGCGGCCATCACCGCCTTGGTCAGGCGCTGCTCCCAGCACAGGTACGGATAGTCCGCCATGTACGCGAATGCGCCGTCGAGATTGCCGAGCAGCGTGCTCGCGAAGCCGACGCGCAGATCGGCGCGCGTCGCGTCGTCCGGCAGCCGCAGCGGGATCGTCAACGGCGCATCGGCGGTCAGCGCCGAGAAATCGGCGGCCGTCATCGTCAACGGCCGTTCGTGAACGGCGACATCGACCTGCAGCGCGTCACGGTCGTCGCCATCGCCGGCCTGTGCGACGAAATGCACGGTGCCGGCCTGCTCGACCGTCAGCGGCAGACTGACGTTGCGCCGCTCGAACGGATCGAGCTTCAGCGACTGCTCGATCCGGCCGTGCGCGGCGCCGCTCGCGACGATCCCGACATTGACGGTGCGCGCGTTCTTCGCGCGGTTCATCACCGTGAACGCGGCGTCGACGCGATCGCCGAGCGCGAGCTGGTTCGGCAGCGCGGCGCGCAGCTCGGTCGGCTTGCTGACCTTGATGCTGCCCTGACCGAGCCCCATGCGATCGGACGGCGTCACCGCCATCGCCAGCACGCGCCAGCCGGACAAGTTGTCCGGCGTCGTGAACGTGAACCGCGCGCGGCCGTCGCCGTCGGCCTTCAGCGCCGGATTCCAGTACGCGACGAACTTGTCGACCGAACGCAGCGACAGCGAGGCACCGCCGTCGCCGCCGGCGCTCGCGCCTTTCTTCTCGAATTTCTGGCGACCGATCAGCCGCGTCAGCAGGCTGTAGTTCGCCAGATCGAGCGCGTCGAGCTGGTTGAAACCCTTGAGCGGATCGAAATACGTCGTGCCGCCCTGGATCAGATCGAACACCGCTTCGTCGAGCACGGCGACCGCGAATTCGACCGGCTCGCCGCTCGCGTGGCGCGGCGTCGCCGCGAGATCGACCTGCACCGCTTCGCGCGGCCGCACTTCGGTTTTCGATGGCGTGACCTTGACCTGCAGTTCGCGATACGGATCGTCGACATTCAGCGTCGCGTAACCCATGCGGAACGTCGGCTTGCCGAGATCGACGCCCATGACTTGCACGTCGCAACGCGACGCATCAGTCCCTCGCCCGCTCGCGGGAGCGGACGGTGGGGTGAGGGCATCCGCGCTCGCCGGACATGTTCCGTCCTTGCTGCGCGGTGGCGGTTCGACGCGCGGCGAAACGACCGTGACCGACACGTAAGCGCCGGGCAGATATTCCGGCCTGACCGGAATCTCGATCACCGGCGTCGCCGTTTCCAGTTTCTGCGTGCGCCGTTCGAGCACGCCGTAGCGTTCGACGGTGATCAGCGCGGTCGCGCCCGGATACGGATTCTTGACGAACAGCTTCGCGACATCACCAACCTTGTACTTCGCCTTGTCGACGCGGATGTCGAGCGAAAAATCCGGACGGTCTTCCCACAGCACGGCGTCGTGACCTTGCGCGTAAATCCACGTCGTCGATTCGTGCAGGCGGCCGTGACGGTCCTGCGTCATCGCCGTCGCGCGCAGTTCGCCGGCGGCATCCGGCGTGAAGCGGCAGCGGTCGCCGCCGGCATGCGAGCGGCCCTTGCAGGTCGCGACGCGCTGCCATTGCTGGACGTAGCGCGTGATGTAGGCGTTGCCGGCGCCTTTGACGCGCGCGCCCCTGGTGATCTTGCGATCGATCTTGACGTAATACGGCGCGCCGGCGCGCGGCTTGCCGTCGCGATCGACGACCAGCGTGTCGAGTCCGGTCGGCGTCCCGGCCTGCGCCCAGCCCTGATAGTCGAGGCCGATGTAGCGGTCGCGGCCGAAATACGGGATGCGCGCCTGGCCGACGATGCCGGCGCCGCGATCGTCCTGCACCATCCCTTCGAGCACGAGGTCGCCGACCAGCACCGGGTTGTCGGCGAGTCGCAGCGACGCGGTCCATTCGCCGTCGGCGTCGAGCGTCGCCTGCTGATCGAGCAGCGGCGCGCTGTCGCGGCCGCCGGCCTGCCAGGTGTCGAATCGATAGCGCTTCGCGAGCGGATCCTGCGGATCGAACGATACCGCCTGCACGCGCGCGGTGATGCGCGCATGCGCGTTCGCGAACGGCCCGCCGCCATGCAGCGTCGCGCGCAGGTTCGCGTCGAGCTTCGCGCCGGGCGTCGCGTCTTTCGCGTGCCACTCGGCGCTGACGTGGAACGGCGCCGGCACGAAATCGGAGACCAGCACGCGGATCGGCTCCAGCGTCAGGTCTTTCGCATACGACGGCTGCAACTCGAAACGGTACCAGCCGACCGCGGCACTGGCGGCGAGCCTGAATTCGCCGTCGATCGCGCCGAACGCCGACAGCGCGAGATGTTCGCGTTCCTGCACGGCGGTGCCGGTCGGATCGACGATGCGCAGCGTGTAATCGCTGGCCGGCGCGGGCTTCAGCGTGCGGTCGGCGTCGTCGCGCACATAGAGCTTGTACTGGATCGTGTCGCCGGCGCGGTAGACGCCCTGCGCGGTCGCGCCCCAGCTGCGCAGATGGCCGTGACGCTCGCGCCGCCATTCGCTGATCTGCTCGCGCGACGCGCGCCAGGTGTCGATCTGGAATTCGCTCGCCAGCGGCAGCAGCGCGATGTCGTCGCCGCGCGTCACGCGCAGCACCAGCGGTTCCCCGCGCTCGCTGCGCGTCGAGACGTATTGCCGTTCGAGTTGCGGATCGAGCGCGGCGCTGCCCGGCAACTGCGCGAGGCCGCTGGCGTCGGTGCGGCCGCTGGCCTTGACCGCGCCGTGCCAGCCGTCGAGCACCGCGACATCGGCCTCGGCGACCGACGCGCCGTCGGCCATCGCCGTGACCCAGACCAGCAGATTGGCGTTGCCGTATTTGGCATGCACCTGCCACGGCGTCACTTCGGCGAAAAACGGCAGCGGCTTCTTCGACGTCGCCGGCGTGCTGCGCAGTTCGCCGAGCAGCGCGCCGCTGCCGGCATCGAGCAATGCGCGCATGCCGAGCGGCGTCGCAAACGCGAGATTGCGCACGGCCGGCAGCCTGACGTCGCGGCTCGCGCTGCCGCCGCCGTTCGCGGTGATCCGTTCGGCCGACAGATGCAGCGCATCGAGATTGGTGACGATCGCCGGCACGTCGGAATCGACGCCGCTCTCGATCACCGCCGGCGAATGCTCGAACACCAGCCGCGGCGTGCGCGCGCCGGTACGAAAGCCGAGCGTCGCCGGTGCATCGAATGCGCGCCCGAAGCGATCGTGCAGCCCCGCGGCGAGCGTCAGCCGGTATTCAGTCTCGGCGGCGAGCGTGAACGGCAGACGCAGGTCGTAGGTATCGGCCTTGTCGTGATCGCCGCTGACCGGACGCGGCGCGGCCGCCGCGTCGCCATCGTCGTCGTCCGATTCCTCATCACCATTTTCGTCGCCGGCCGCCGGACGCGGATCGGGGGCGATCGTCAGTGCGTCGCGCAGCGCCTGCGCGGCGACCGGCACGTTGAAGACCAGCGACACGCCTTCGAGCGGCGCGCAGCGCGCGCCGGGCGCGACGATCCGCATCTTGCCGCCGTCGTCGCAGCGCACGCCGATCACGCGCGGCGCGGCGAACGTGCGAAAAGCGGTGACGCTGCGCGACTCGTCGCCGGTCTGCGCGCCGAATGCCGAGCGCAGGCCCGGCCGCACGCGCAGGCTGTAGTCGTGATCGTCGGCGAGCGCCGCGCGCGGACTCAGCAGCCAGGTCGCGCGCGCCTCGCCGTCCGGCGTCCAGAACGGCGTTTCGCGGTCGTAATACGCCGGCTGCGCATGCAGCGGCGCGCCGTCCAGGCTCATCGCGTGCTCGACCGATGCGGCGGTGACCGGCTGGTTGAACCGCACGCGCAGCTGCGGCGACGCCGGCCCGGACCAGTCGCCGAGATCGGCGTACAGCACGCGCGGCAGACTGGTGACGAAACGATGCGTGCTCGCCGATGGCAGCGCGCTGCCGTCCTGCGCGGTGAAACCGGGCTGCACCGCGACCGTGTACGCGGTCGCCGCGCGCAGCCGGCCGCCTTCGGCGAGATTGCATGCGAGGTTCTGCGTGTCGAGCCAGCGCCAGCGGCACGCGACCGACGGTGTGATCGTCACCGGCACTTCGCTGGCGTCGCGCTCCATGCGGCCGAGCGGCACGACCGCGCGATCGAACGCGAGCACGATCTGGCTCTGCGCCGGCACGTCGTCACCCGACGGCGTCACGCGCAGCAACTTCAGCTCGTCGGCGGCGGCCGGTGCGGCGACGAGCGCGGCGGCAAGCGCCAGCGCCCATATGAGGCCGTCATTGCGAGGAGCGCAGCGACGAAGCAATCCAGCACTGCCGCCGGATCGGGCCACACAGCCGGATTGCTTCGCCGCCTGCGGCGGCTCGCAATGACAGTGCATCGTGCGGTTCAACGCCGTCTCAAAGCGTCGCGACTTTGATCCGCGCATAGATCGCTCCCTGATCGTTGCCGACGAGCCGCACCTCGCGATAACCGGCGAGGCCGTGCCAGATGTCTTCGTGTTCATTGATTTCGTCCGGCTCGCGCTGCGGCAGACCGAGCGCCGTCAGCGTGGCGGCCGCCAGCGGCCGTTCGCCGGCATCGAGCGGCACGGTGATCCAGTCGGCCTTGCCGTCGATGTACGTGATCTCGACGCCGACACCGTTGTAGCGGCAGCGTTCGGAGAACTCGCCGGCTTCGCAGCGCTGCGGTTCGCCGAGCGCGTCGCGCACCGCGGCGCGCGGCTTGCCGGCGATCGCGACGATGTCGATCAGCGATGCCGCGCCGCCAGACGTCGCCGGCTTTTCGAACACGGCCTCGTAATCGAAGCGGTCGCCACCGTGGCGCGCGTGATACCACCAGCCGCCGGCGACGATCAGCGATACGGCGATCAGCAGCACGGCGATCGATGCGAAGCTCTTTTTCATCGCGGTCTCCCTGAACGCCGTCACTGTAGCAGCGGCCAGCCGGCTTGACGCGCATGGAATAATGTCCGCTGACCACCGGCACGACCATGCATCTCGTTCTGCTTCTCGCAACGCTCGCCGCGCTGTCCAGCGGACCGCTGCTGTACGGCTGGGCGCGGCGGCGCCCGGCCGTACTCGCGTTCCTCGACGGCTTCCTGTTCGTCAGCATCTTCGGCCTCGTGCTGCTCGAAGTGCTGCCCGGCACGTTCAGCGCCGGCGGCCGCTGGAGCGCGCCGTTCCTCGCGATCGGCCTGCTCGGGCCGACACTGCTCGAACACTGGATCAGCCGCGCGCGCCGCGAAGCGCATCTGGCCGCGCTCGCGCTGGCGATGATCGGCCTCGTCGTGCACAGCCTCGGCGACGGCATCGCGCTGTCGTCTGGCGGCGACGCGCACGTCGGCATCGCGCTGCCGCTCGCGGTCGCGGTGCACAGCATCCCGGTCGGCCTGATGGTCTGGTGGCTGCTGTATCCGGTGTTCGGCCGCTGGCCACCGCTCGCGGCGATCGCCGGCATGTTCGCCGGCACGATCGCCGGCTTTGCCTGGGGACCGACGCTCGGCACCACGCTCGGCACGACCGGCTGGGCGTGGTTCCAGGCGCTGGTCGCCGGCACGATCCTGCACGTCGTGTTCGGCCGTCCCCATCTCGATAGTGGCCTCGACGACGGCGAGCCGCACGCGCCGGCGGCGCCGCGCTACGAAGGCGTCGGCAACCTGTGCGCGCTCGCCGGGCTGATCGCGCTCGGCGCGCTCGAAAACGAACCGCTGCCGGCCGCCGGCTTTTTCGCCGACGTCGCGCGGCTCGCCGCATGCGCCGCGCCGTGGCTGCTCGCCGCCTATCTCGTCGCGGCGTTCGTCATCGCGCGCGGCGATGCGCGCCGCGCGCTGCGCCTGTTCGCGGTCGAACTCGTCGACCGCAGCGCCGCCCGGATCATCGCGCTGCTGCTGCTCGCCGCGTTCGTCGCGCCGCTGCTCTCGTCGCGATATGTCATCGCGTCGTCCGCCGGACTGCTGCATGAAGCGGCGCTGAGCGTGCTGCTGGTCCTGTACGCCGCCTCGCTGCTGCGCCGCGGCGGCCGCGCATGGATCGCCACGCTGTGGCCGCGCACCGGGCACCATCACGCGCACTGATGCGAACGTCACTACACCGTGCGCGGGCTCAGCCCCGCAGGTCGGGTCGAGCGTAGCGAAACCCGACTTCACCGCGCGGATCGCATCGCCGTCGCATTCCGCTGCGCTCCATGCGACGTCGTTTCAGCCGGCGATGCGTGCGATCTTGATCGCCAGTTCCAGCGCCTGCTCGTAATTGAGCCGCGGATCGACCTGCGATTTGTACGCGCGCTCCAGGTCCTCGTGCGACAGATTGCGTGCGCCGCCGGTGCATTCGGTAACGTCCTCGCCGGTCAGCTCCAGATGCATGCCGCCGAGCTGCGAGCTGCAGGCCTTGTGGATCGCGAACGCCTGTTCCACTTCCGACATGATCCTGTCGAACGGCCGCGTCTTCAGGCCGTTCGGCGTCGCGATCGTGTTGCCGTGCATCGGATCGCACATCCACAGCACGGTGTGGCCAGCCTTGCGTACCGCGTCGATCAGCGTCGGCAGGTGATCGCCGATCCGGTCGGCGCCCATGCGGTGGATCAGCGTCAGCCGACCCGGTTCGTTGTCCGGGTTCAGCACGCGGCACAGATCGAGCACCCAGTCGGTCGTCATGGCCGGGCTGACCTTGACGCCCATCGGATTGCGGATGCCGCGGCAATACTCGACGTGCGCGCCGCCGAGCTCGGCGGTGCGCATGCCGATCCACGGAAAATGCGTGGAAAGGTTGTACCAGCCCGGCGCGCGCGGCACCTGCCGCGTCTGCGCCTGTTCGGCCCACAGCAGCAGCGCTTCGTGCGACGTGTAGAAATCGACGCGCGAGAAATCGCTGATCGGCGCACCGGCCAGCGTTTCCATGAAGCGCACCGAATCGCCGAGCGTATCGACCATCCGCTGGTAATCGGCGGCGAGCGGCGAATGCTGGACCCAGTTCAGATCCCAGTATTCCGGGTGATGCAGGTCGGCGAAACCGCCGTCGATCAGGCCGCGCACGAAGTTGATCGTCATCGCCGAACGCATGTGGCCTTCGAGCAGGCGCTGCGGATCGGGCACGCGCGCCGCCGCCGTGAAGTCCGGCGCGTTGACGAGATCGCCGCGATAGCTCGGCAGCGTCACGCCGTTCTTCGTCTCCGTGTCGGCCGAACGCGGCTTCGCGTACTGGCCGGCGAAGCGACCGATGCGCAGCACGCGCTTGCGCATGCCGTGCACGAGCACCAGCGACATCTGCAACAGCACCTTCAGGCGATTGGCGATGACCTCCGAGCGGCAGTCGGCGAACGATTCTGCGCAGTCGCCGCCCTGCAGCACGAAACATTCGCCGCGCTGCGCGCGCGCGATCTGTGCTTTCAGGCTGTTGACCTCCCACGACGTCACCAGCGGCGGCAACGTCGCCAGCTGCGCGAGCGCCTCCCGCAGCGCATCGGCATCGGGATAATTCGGCTGCTGCGTCGCCGGCTTCTGCTGCCAGGAATCGGGGCGCCAGTCGGGCGCGAGTGCGGAGCTCACGGCGTTGCCATCGTTTGTGAATCGGGGCGCGGATTATACGGGCTGCACACGGTATTACCCGGCCACCCCGTGACAATCGTCATTGCGAGGAGCATGGCGACGAAGCAATCCAGACCTGCTGCCTGATTCGGGAGCGCAACTGGATTGCTTCGTCGCTGCGCTTCTCGCAATGACGGAGGATTAATCGAAGCGGAACGCCGAGATCGTCGTCTGCATCACGCGGTCGCTGAAGATGCGGTGGCCACGGCCCTCGCCCGCCGCGCCGGCGGCGACCATCAGCGGCAGCAGATGCTCCTCGGCGCGCGGCGGATGCGAGAGCCGCGCGCCGGGCGCCTGGTCCCAGTGCGCAAGCCGCGCGTCGCGTTCGGCCGGCTCGGCCTCGACGGCGGCCGTCAGCCATGCGTCGAACGCATCGGACACCGGACCGAAACGCGGATCGCCATATGCGCGCATGTTGTGAAAGCTCATGCCGCTGCCGACGATCAGCACGCCATCGTCGCGCAGCGCTGCGAGCGCGCGGCCGGCAGCGAGATGCGTGGCGGCATCCAGCGAGGCCAGCAGCGACAGCTGCACGACCGGCACGTCGGCGTCCGGCAACACGAGCTTGAGCGGAATGAACACGCCGTGGTCATAACCGCGTTGCGCATCGATGCCCGCCGGCAGACCGGCGTCGGCGAGCAGTTCGCGTACGCGTGCCGCCAGCGCCGGATCGCCCGGCGCGTCGTAGCGCAAGTGATAGGTATGTTCGGGGAACCCGTGGTAATCGTAGATCGGCGGCGGATGCGGATGGCTGCCGACCGTGAACGCGGCTTCGAGCCAATGCCCGGACACCAGCAGTACCGCGCGCGGCCGCGCCGGCAGCGTCGCGACGAGACCGCGCAGGAAATCGGCCATCCGGTCCCAGATGCCCGGTGGATTCCAGTCCATGAAGAAGCACGGCCCGCCGCCGTGCGGGATGTAGAGCGTGGGTTGGCGCGATGCGTTCATCCGGCTTCGATTGGGGCTGGCGACGTCGATGCAATACCCGGCACACCGTCGCGAATACGCTGCGAAAATGCCGGATCGGCATCGGCCAACCGCGCGCGTCCGTTGATATGTCCGGCGCGGCGCAGGGTTTCCAGATCGACGCCGGGCGCGAGACCGCCGGCGGCGTGGATGTATTCGGGCAGGTAGCCGGACAGCAGCAGGCGGTAATCGAGCGGCAGGCCGGAGACGATGCGCCGCATCATCTGGAACACGATCGTCGTGCAGTTCGCGGTGGCGGTGTTGTACCAGCGCGGCGCGCGGCGCAGCGCATCGGCTTCGTCCAGATACGCGACGAACAGCGAGCGGATTTCGTCCGGCGGCAGCATGACGCGATAAAGATAGACGTCCTCGCCACGCACGTTGCTGCGCACGCGGACGATGTCGCGCTCGGCGGCGGCGACCAGATCGAGTTCGTACTTGCGGAAGAAGCCGCCGAGCGGCGAATAGCGCTCGCCGCGTTCCTTGCGGATTTCCAGCGAGAACGTCAGGTAGTCCGGCGCGTCGCCATGATTGCCGGCAAAACCGAACGACACCAGCGTGTGCGCGATCGCCGGGCCGGTCCAGTACGAAAGGATCGCGTCGACCGAACACAGCCGCGCCAGATCGTAGCGCCGTGTCTGCCAGCGCACGTCGTAATCGTCGCGCGTGCGCCAGACGAAGTCGCGGACGTTGTGCAGCGTCACGTGATCGCCGTCGCGTTCGACGATCAGCGACCGGGCGACGTCGTCGGCCCAGACGCGATCGTTCGACGGCCGCAGCGAATGCCACCACGCCAGCAGCATTGTGAAGATCACTGCGTAGACCGCAAACACATACCACGTCGACCCGCGCCACAGCAGCACGAGCGCGGCGACCGCGAACAGCACCCAGATCGCGATCACGACGCCGCGCGTGGCGTTTCCGCCCGGCAGCCGGTACCACAACGCGAGCCCGGCCCAGATCGCCGTCAGCGCGAGCAGCATGCCGGCCGGCACGAGCAGCCAGCCGATCATGCGCAGTCGCCCGGATCGGCGGAAACGACACGCCCGCGACGCGGAACGATCGGCAGCACTCTCTTCATCGCCTGATTCTGGCACGGCGTGCCGACGGCGCGGCAGCGCATGCGATAATGCCGCCCGCCCCCAAGCCTGCCCCACGAGCACGATGACGTCGGCCCCGTTCAGCGCGCACACGCCGCTGATGCAGCAGTACTTCGGAATCAAGTCGCAGCACCCGGACACGCTGGTGCTGTTCCGCATGGGCGACTTCTACGAACTGTTCTACGACGATGCGCGTCGCGCCGCGGCGCTGCTCAACATCACGCGGACCAGGCGCGGCGAATCGGCCGGCCAGCCGGTGGTGATGGCCGGCGTGCCGCATCATGGGCTCGAACAGTATCTGGCGCGGCTGATCAAGGCCGGCGAATCGGTCGTCATTGCCGAACAGGTCGGCGAAGTCGGCGCCGAGAAAGGACCTGTCAAACGCGAGGTCACGCGCATCGTGACCCCAGGCACGGCGACCGACGACGCGCTGCTCGACGCGCGCACGCAGACGCTGCTCGCGGCGGTCGCCTCCGTGGATCAGCAATACGGTCTCGCCTGGCTGGAGCTTTCATCCGGCCGCTTCTCGGTGCTGCAGACCGCCTCGCTCGGCGAGCTGCACGCCGAACTGTTCCGGCTGCAGGCCAGCGAACTGCTGGCACCGGACGGCTTCATCGGCGATTACGAAGCGTTCAAGCCGCGCATGCGGCCGGTCTGGCATTTCGATGCGGCGTCGGCGTACCGCTTGCTGACCGAGCAGTTCCAGACGCGCGATCTGCGCGGCTTCGGCGCGGAAGGTCTGAGCGCGGCGACCGCCGCGGCCGGCGCGCTGCTGCAATACGTGCAGGAAACGCAGAAAAGCAGCCTGCCGCATCTGCGCAGCCTGCGTGTCGAAACGCCGGGCGACGCGCTGATCCTCGATGCGGCGACGCGCCGCAACCTGGAGATCGACCGCTCGCTGTCGGGTCAGCACGATCACAGCCTGTTGCGCGTCGTCGATTCCTGCGTCACGGCGATGGGCGCGCGCGCATTGCAGCGCTGGCTGACACGGCCACTGCGCAGCCACGCCGCGCTCGATGCCCGCTACGACGCGGTCGCGCAACTCGGCGAGCCGCAGGCGCGCGGCAGCGGCGACGAACGGCTGCGTGCGGCGCTGAAGGACATCACCGACGTCGAACGCATCCTCGCGCGCGTCGCGCTGCGCTCGGCGCGTCCGCGCGATCTCGCCGGCCTCGCGGTCAGCGTCGCCGCATTGCCGGCGATCGTCGACGCGCTCGCCGGCATCGACGCACCGCTGTTGCGCGAGCTGTGCGGCAGGCTCGGCGAACACGGCACGCTGAGCGCGCATCTGCAATCGGCGCTCGCCGACGAGCTGCCGCTGCTCGCGCGCGACGGCGGCGTGTTCCGTGCCGGCTTCGACGAAACGCTCGATCATCTGCGCGGCCTGTCCGAGAACGCCGACGGCTTTCTCGTCGACCTCGAAGCGCGCGAACGGCAGCGCACCGGCATCGACACGCTGAAGGTCGGCTACAACCGCGTGCACGGTTATTACCTCGAAGCCGGCAAGACGCACGCGCACAAGATTCCCGCCGATTACACGCGCCGGCAGACGCTGACGAACTACGAGCGCTACATCACCGAGGAACTCAAGCAGTTCGAGGATCAGGTGCTGTCGGCGCGCGACCGCGCACTGGCGCGCGAGAAACAGTTGTACGACGCACTGCTCGACCGCGTCGCCGCCGATCTGGCGACGCTGCAGCAGATGGCGCAGGCGCTCGCCGAACTCGACGTGCTCGCGTGTTTCGCCGAAGGCGCGCGCCGCCGCAAATGGTGCCGGCCGCGGCTGGTCGCCGAGCCGTGTCTGGAAATCCGCGCCGGCCGACACCCGGTCGTCGAGGAAACGCTGCGCACGCCGTTCGTGCCGAACGATCTGGCGCTGAGCGATGCGGCGCGGCTGCTCGTCATCACCGGCCCGAACATGGGCGGCAAATCGACCTACATGCGGCAGACCGCGCTGATCGTGCTGCTCGCGCATGCCGGTTCGTTCGTGCCGGCCGATGCGACGACGCTCGGGCCGATCGACCGCATCTTCACGCGCATCGGCGCCGGCGACGACATCGCGTCCGGGCAGTCGACGTTCATGGTCGAGATGAGCGAGACCGCCAACATCCTGCACAACGCGACGCGCGAATCGCTGGTGCTGATGGACGAGATCGGCCGCGGCACATCGACCTACGACGGCCTGTCGCTGGCGCGCGCGGTCGCCGAATTCCTCGCGACCGACGTCGGCGCGTTCACGCTGTTCGCGACGCATTACTTCGAGCTGACGACGCTTGCCGACAGCCTGCCGGGCGTCGCCAACGTCCATCTCGACGCCGCCGAGTACAACGACGCGCAGGGCGAACGCCTGGTGTTCCTGCACAACGTCAAGCCCGGGCCGGCGAACCGCTCGTTCGGCCTGCAGGTCGCCGCGCTCGCCGGCGTGCCGCCGGCGGTGATCGACGCCGCGCGCACGCATCTGCAGACGCTCGAAAATCGACCGGCCGGCGCCGTCGCGCCGCCGGCCATCGTGAGCGAGAAGCCGCAACTGTCGCTGTTCGCGCCGGCGTCGCCGTCGGCGGCGATGAAACTGCTCGATGCACTGGAGCCGGACAGCCTGTCGCCGCGCGATGCGCTCGATGCGCTGTACGAACTGAAGAAGACGCGGCGCCGCGAACTGTAGGCGCACGATCGAACGACTGCCGCCGGAGACGCCATGAACGCACCGTTCGCCGCCACGCCCGAACCGCCGTATTACGCGGTCGTCTTCAGTTCGCAGCGCACTGCCGCGGACGCCGGCTACGAGCGCACCGCCACGCGCATGCTCGAACTCGCCGCGCAGCAGGACGGCTTTCTCGGTGCCGAGACCGCGCGAGACGCCGACGGCTTCGGCATCACCGTCTCGTACTGGCACAGCGAAGCGGCGATCCGCGCGTGGAAACAGGACGCCGAACACCGCATCGCCCAGGAAAGCGGACGGCGCGACTGGTACGCGCATTACGAGATCCGCATCGCGCGTGTCGAACGCGCGTACGGCAAGCCGTCGGACTGAACGGCGGCGCCGGCCCCTCGATACACCGCACGCTGTCGCGTGCGGCACTCGGGGCGAACGGATAAACAGCTGAACCGCGGCCCCGCCATCCGTTCATGCCGAGTGCCGCGCGCAGCGCGGTGTATCGAGGCACGCGATCGCTCGAAGCGATCGGTTCAAGCGCGCGCTTCCCAACAAAAGATAGCGACTATATAATCAGCAATACTGACTTTATTGTTGATGAGCCGTGTCGAGCGAAAAACCCGATCTGGCGTCGCTGGTGCCTCCCGAATTCCGCGGCCATCTCGGCTTTCTGCTGAGCACGGCCAATCGCGCGCTGGTCGCCGAGATCGACGCGGCGTTCGCCAACGACTTCTCG
>DASSVA010000424.1:0-5050 GCA_035706385.1 Solimonas sp.
GCCTTGACGGCCGCCGACGTCGGCAGATCGACCTGCGCGCCGGCCTCGACGCCGGCGGCGAACGCGGGCGCGCTCAGCGCGCTCGCGGCGGCAAACAGCGCAACAACGGAAAGACGGTTTTTCATCGAAGGACTCCTGGGGGTGGACAGAAACTGCGGCCGGCCGGCGCCGGGTGCGTTATTTCGGACAGGCGCCGACGTACTGGCCGGTGATGTGCTGGGTCAGATTCATCGGCTTGCCGTCGTCGCCGGTGCCGGTCATGTGCGTGGTCGCGGTCATGGTGTCGCCGCTGTACGTTGCCGTTCCTTCGGCATTCATCTTGCCGCGCGGCGTGTCGCAGATCGAGGCCCAGTGGACGCTGCCGCCATGACGGTCCATGCGCGTGATCTTGCAGTGCTCACGGCCGTTTTCCTGATGAGGAACCAGATCGGCCTCGGTCAGGCAGTGCTGGAAATCCATCGTCATCGCGTTGCCGTCGAATTTCGGCATCCGGGCGCGGACTTCGGGCGGCAGCTTCGACGGGTCGAAATTCTTCATTTCCAGCGGCATCGTCATGCCTTCGATCTTCATCGTGTAGCGCCACTGCCCTTCATGGACGGCGGCCGCGGCGAAGGCGCTGGCACTGACGGTCAGGAAGCTGCCGATCAGCAGCGCCGGGATAAGGTTTTGCATGAGAACACCCCCGATGTCCGTAGGCTTTCATCATCGGCCGGCGGCGTGTGCGCCGCAAGCCGCCAATAAAAAAGGGCTCTCTCTGGGGGGTAGAAAGAGCCCTTCGGGGCGTCCTGCTGGGGGGATGCAGGACTTGGGGGGACTGCTGTTGCAGTGAACGATACCGGTCAGCGCTGAATTGAAAATGAACCGATCAGGCCGAACGCCGCAATCGTCCGGTCTTTTTGAGATGGACCAGCAGCAGCGACACCGCGGCCGGCGTCACGCCGGAAATCCGTCCGGCCTGCGCGACCGTCTCGGGCCGATGCTCGGCCAGCTTGACGCGGACTTCGTTCGACAGGCCGGCGACCGCGACGTAATCGAGATCGAGCGGCAGTCGTGCGTCCTCGTAGCGCCGCACGCGATCGATCTCGAGCTGCTGGCGTTCGATGTAGCCGGCGTATTTGGCCTGGATCTCGACCTGTTCGGCGACCTGCGGATCGATGTCGGCAGATGCGAGATCGAGCGCCTGCAGCACGGCGTAGCTGCCTTCGGGGCGGCGCAGCAGATCATGGGCCGACGCGCCGCTGTCGGCCGGCGCCGCGCCGAACCGCGCGGTGAACGCCGGCTGCGCGAGCTGCGCCGGCTTCAGCCACAGCGCGTCGATGCGCGCGCGCTCGGCGTCGATCGCATCGCGCTTGCGCGCGAACGCATGCCAGCGCGCATCGTCGACGAGGCCGAGTTCGCGGCCGCGCGGCGTCAGGCGCAGATCGGCGTTGTCCTCGCGCAGCAGCAGGCGGTGTTCGGCGCGCGACGTGAACATCCGGTACGGCTCGTTGGTGCCGCGCGTGATCAGGTCGTCGACCAGCACGCCGATGTACGCCTCGTGACGCTGCGGCGTCCACGCTTCGCGATCCTGCACCTGCAGCGCGGCATTGATGCCGGCGAGCAGGCCCTGCGCGGCGGCTTCCTCGTAGCCGGTCGTGCCGTTGATCTGGCCGGCGAAGTAGAGGCCGGCGATGACTTTCGTTTCGAGCGAGCGCTTGAGATCGCGTGGATCGAAGTAGTCGTATTCGATCGCGTAGCCGGGCCGCGTGATGCGCGCCCGTTCGAGGCCCTTGATCGTCCGCACGAAGCGTTCCTGCACGTCGTACGGCAGCGACGTCGAAATGCCGTTCGGATAGATTTCGCGCGTGTTCAGGCCTTCCGGTTCGAGGAAGATCTGATGGCTGTCCTTGCCGGCGAAGCGGTTGACCTTGTCCTCGACGCTCGGACAGTAGCGCGGGCCGACGCCTTCGATCACGCCGGTGAACATCGGCGAGCGATCGAAGCTGCCGCGGATGATGTCGTGCGTTTCGCCGTTGGTATGCGTCAGATGGCAGGGCACCTGACGCGGATGCTCGCTGCGCGAACCGAGAAACGAGAACACCGGCGTCGGCGTATCGCCGGGCTGCGGCGTCAGCACGTCCCAGTTGATCGTGCGGCCATCGAGGCGCGGCGGCGTGCCGGTCTTCAACCGGCCGACGCGCGGATGCAGTTCGCGCAATCGCGCGGCGAGCGGATTGCTCGGCGGATCGCCGGCGCGGCCGCCCGCATGGTTTTCGAGGCCGACGTGGATGCGGCCGGCGAGAAAGGTGCCGGTCGTCAGCACGACGGCCGGCGCGTAGAACTTCAGACCGAGCCGGGTGACGACGCCGCGCACCGCGCCGCCTTCGACGATCAGGTCTTCGACTTCCTGCTGGAACAGCGTCAGGTTCGGCTGGTTCTCGAGCGCCTCGCGCACCGCCCACTTGTAGAGCATGCGATCGGCCTGCGCGCGCGTCGCACGCACCGCCGGACCCTTCGAGGCATTGAGGATGCGGAACTGGATCCCGGCGCGATCCGCCGCGTGCGCCATCAATCCGCCGAGCGCATCGATCTCCTTGACCAGATGGCCTTTGCCGATGCCGCCGATCGCCGGATTGCACGACATCTGGCCGAGCGTCTCGATCGATTGCGTGACGAGCAGCGTGCGGCAGCCCATCCGCGCCGGCGCGAGCGCCGCTTCGGTGCCGGCATGCCCGCCGCCGATCACGATCACGTCGAAGTGGTGCAAGTCAGACATCACGGAACCGCGGGTGCAAGAGGGGCGCGGATTTTACGCCGAAACGGGCAGTGCCGGCGAAAAAATGCCCAGTGCTGCGTTCGTGCCGAAAAGCGGTGCACAGCGTCGCGAGCGAGTGTCTGGCGCTGACCGCCGGAGCGCAGGATGTTCGGCTGGACGACGGGGCTGACTCAATGTCAGGCCCGTTTAGGTCGAACATCAGCGTACACATCGGTACGTGAGCATTCCGGCGAATCGGCACGAAGCCGATTCGGACCTCGGCGCAGCCGAGGCCCGAAGGGCGAGGCACAGGACGTGCCGAGTCAGCACCGCCGGGCGGCGGCAGGCACTCGCGCAGCAGCTGTGCAGCGCTTTTCTAGAACGGCATCTTGCCGCTCAGCGTCTCCCACCACATGCGCCAGTCGCCGATGAACGAATAGAACGGATGGCGGAACGTCGCCGGCTTGTTCTTCTCGAAGAAGAAGTGGCCGACCCACGCGAACGCGTAACCGACGAGCAGCGCGGCGAGGAAGTACCACCAGATGCCCTTGAACAGGCCGAACGCGAAGCACGCCAGCGCAAAGCAGCTGCCGACGAAATGCAGGCGGCGCGCGGTGGTGTTGGCGTGTTCGGACAGATAAAACGGATAGAACTCGGCAAACGATTTGAACTGCGATTCGGACATCTGAAAAACCCCCTCGTCGATGCGCCGGAAGTATAGGCGCGTTCAGCGGACGTCGCGGCTATGCTAGCGGCCGGCGATGGCGTTTTTGAAACAGGAGCGGCGGGTGAAGCGACGCGAGGCGGCGGATCTGCCGGTGCTGGGCTGGCGCGAATGGCTGGCGCTGCCGGAACTCGGCATCGCGCGGATCAAGGCCAAGGTCGATACCGGCGCGCGCTCGTCGGCGCTGCACGCCTCGACGATCGAGACGCTGGCCGACGGCCGCGTGCGTTTTTCGTTGCGACCATTGCAGGCGTCGGTCGACGAGCAGTGGTGCGAGGCCGAGCTGATCGACCGCCGCTGGGTCACCGATTCCGGTGGCCATCGCGAGCTGCGGCCGTTCATCCGCACGCCGGTGCTGCTCGGCGGCGAACGCTGGGACATCGAGATTTCGCTGAGCGCGCGACATGCCTTGCGCTTCCGCATGCTACTCGGGCGCACCGCGATCGCCGGCCGCTTCACGGTCGATCCGGCCGCCAGTTTCGTGCAGGGCCGGCTGCGCCGGCCGAAGGCGGCGGCATGAAGATCGCGCTGCTGTCGCGCAACCGGCGGCTGTATTCGACGCGGCGGCTGGTCGAGGCGGCCGAGGCGCGCGGCCACAAGGTGCAGGTCATCGACGTGCTGCGCTGCTACATGAACATCCAGCCCGGCAATCCGGAGATCTGGTATCGCGGCAAGCGGCTCGAACGCTTCGACGCGGTGATCCCGCGCATCGGCGCGTCGGTGACGTTCTACGGCACGGCGGTCGTGCGCCAGTTCGAGATGCAGGACGTCTACACGCTCAACGAATCGGTGGCGATCGCGCGCGCGCGCGACAAGCTGCGCGCGTTGCAGTTGCTCGCGCGCAAGGGCGTCGGCCTGCCGCGCACGGCGTTCGCGCATGCGCCGGACGATACCGAAGGCGTGATGCAGCTGGTCGGCGGTGCGCCGATGGTGATCAAGCTGATCGAAGGCACGCAGGGCGAAGGCGTGGTGCTGACGGAAACCGCGAACGCGGCGTCGTCGGTGATCGAGGCGTTCCGCGGTCTCGATGCGTATTTCCTGGTCCAGGAATTCGTCCGCGAGGCGCAGGGCTGCGACATCCGCTGCCTGGTCGTCGGCGACGAAGTGGTCGCGGCGATGCAGCGCACCGCGTGCTCCGGCGAGTTCCGCTCGAACCTGCACCGCGGTGGCAGCGCGAGCCCGGTCGAGATCACCGCCGCCGAGCGCCGCACCGCGCTGCGCGCGGCGAAGATCATGGGGCTCAACGTCGCCGGCGTCGACCTGCTGCGCTCGGCGTCCGGACCGATGGTGATGGAAGTGAATTCGTCGCCGGGCCTGGAGGGCATCGAGACCGCGTCGGGCATCGACATCGCCGAGCGCATCGTCGCGTTCATCGAAAACCACGCGACGCCGCATTCGTCGCGCAAGGCGCGCGGCTGATGGCGCGGCCCGGCGCGTTCGAGATCGGCGGACAGTCGTTGCGGCCCGGCGAAAGCCGGCTCGTCGAACTGCCGGTCGTCAGTCTTTATACGAATACGCCGGTCCGGCTGCCGGTGCGCGTGCTGCACGGCCGCGAACCGGGGCCGACGCTGTTCGTCAGCGCCGCGCTGCAC
>DASSVA010000425.1:0-3236 GCA_035706385.1 Solimonas sp.
GAACGGGAAGCCGCCGGTGCAGTTGTCGAGCACGTCGGTGCCCTGGATCGAGCACGTCGTCGCGTTCTTGACCGTCATGTCCTTGATCTTCGCCGGCCAGTCGACGACGCGATGCGACGGATAGACATTCATCTTGTAGTCGCTGTACAGGTTCAGCAACTTCTTGTGACCTTCGGTCAGCTTGTCCGCATATTTGGCCATGTTGGCCTTGGTGATCGTGAACAGCGGCTTTTCCGCATCGATCTTCGCGTTTTCCGGGAACATGCCTTTCAGCGCGCCGCGCTTCGGTTCCGGCTCCCACGCCGGGATCGTGCCGTCCTTGTTGCCGGCTTTTTCGGCACCGATCGGTGTCAGGGTTTTGCCAAGCTCGGCGGCTTCCTGCGCGGAGACCTTTGCTGCCGCCTGGCCTGTCGTCAGGGCCAGGAACAGCGCGCCGGTCAAGAGTGCGTACTGCTTTTTCATCGTCGCTCTCCTCTGGGGATGGAAGGCCGCTGCGGCAGCCTTACGTTTCAAGACAATTGCCCGATGCTATCCAATCGTCGCTGCGAGGACAATCCAAGCTGCGACATGCGTGCGCTGTCTGCACGGCCTACACGTTCGCGTCGGCGGCGCTCGGCTGATGCGCATCGTGCAGTGCAGCAAGCAGTGCATCGCGCCCATTCACCTCGCTGTGCAGCGTCGCCAGCATGATGAAAACGCCGGCCAGCCGACGATGCAGGAACACGATTTCGCGCGGCGGCACGCGGAAATGCACGGACAGCGCGTTCATCGCCGCGATCCGGCCGCTGCGCATCGGCAGATCGCTGTCGCCCCAGCGGTACGCGCCGTCGCGGTTGCGCAGCGACTTGTCGGCGTCCGCATCGTCGGCGGCTTCGAACGGTTCGACGATCGCCTCGCACATTTCGGCGAACGCGTCGAGCGCCGCGCGCGGCATCTTGTCGTTCATCAGACCGATCGCCTTGGCGCCGCGCAGCACCTGTTCGCGATCGCGACGCAACGAGCCTTCGACGATGTCGCTGTAGTTCTCGATGAAGCCGCGGCCGAACACACGCGTCGCGCCGAAATCGAGCAGGACGATGCGATCGTCGTCGGCGCGCTCGCCGATGCGGAAACGGTAATTGCCGAAATGCGGGTCGGACTGCACCATGCCCCAGCGGAAGAACTCGTCGAAGAACAGGTCGAGAAACGCGCTGCCGAGCCGGTTGCGCCGCGCCTGGCTGAGTTTCTGCACGCGCGGATCGCGAACCGAACAATTGGCTTCGTAACTGGTCGTCAGGATCTGCGGGCTGCTGTATTCATCGATCACGCGCGGCACGACGAAGCGCGGATCGTGCGCGAGGCGGGCCGTGAAGCGGCGCGTGAAATCCGCTTCGGCCTGATAATCGACTTCGCGGTGCAGCATCTCGCGCACTTCGTTGAACACCGGCGTCAGGTCGAGCCCGCTCGGCGTCAGCCGCGTCATGATCAGCAGCCGCGACAGCGTGCGAATGTCGCTCTCGATCGCATCGGCGACGCCGGGATACTGGATCTTGACGCAGACTTCGAGGCCGTCCTTCCTGCGCCGCGCGCGATGCACCTGGCCGAGCGACGCGGCCGCCATCGCTTCGGTGTCGATTTCCAGTTCACGCAGGCGATTGCGGCCGAGGCTGCGCTCCAGCACCGGCGCGACGACGCTCCACGCGACCGGCGGCGTGTCGTCCTGCAGCTGCGACAGCACGGTCACGGCTTCTTCCGGCAGGAAGTACTGGCCGTACAGCGACAGCATCTGGCCGGCCTTCATGACGCTGCCTTTCAGCTTGCCGAGTTCGTCGGCGAGAATCTGCGCCTGACGCTCGTAGAACTCGCGGTTCGCCGCGTCGCGCTTGATCTCGCCGCGGAAGATGTTGGCGAGCGAATGCGCCATGATCTTCGCGCCGGCGCCGACGCCGAGCCGCGTCAGCGCGATGCTGCGCTCCAGCGGCTTGGTCTTCAGCGCCACGATGCTACCCTTGTTCCTGCCGCCTTCGCGCGATGCCATAAACCGTCCCATCGTGAAATCGCTGAACGAAATTCTCTGGTCGCCGTCGCAGCGCGACGCCTTCGCGGCCGATCTCGTGCAGCTCGTCGAACGGCATCTGGCCGGCGTCCGCGGCCTGCGCGGCATCGGCCTGAAGGCGGGGCTCGGCGTGCTCAAGGCGGCCAAGCCGGACCTGCTCGATGGCGCATTGCGGCGCAATGCCCCGCAGTTTATCGCCGCGCTCGAACCGCTGTACGAGAATTTCCGCACGAGCGCCGACCGCGACTTCTCCGCGTATCTGCAAAAGCACGCGCGGCAAGGTCGCGACGCGCTGCTCGCGGTTGCCGACGCGCGGATCGCCAGGACCAGCAACACTGCCTTGCAGTCCGCTTACCGCCGAATGCGCGGCAACATTGAAAGCGAAATCGAGGCGGCGATGCCGGCGCTCGGCCGGCTGATCCGCGGCTACATGTAAGCGCGGGACCGGGGCACGCAAGAAAAACCGGGCGGCTGGTCGAGCCGCCCGGCAATTTTGGGAGTGATGCGAGCACTGGAGTGGCGCCCGAACATTGGATGCGCGGACCCGGCAAAAAGTTGCATCGCCCGGCAAATAATCCGGCTGCCGCGCATGACGCCGGTCCGGGAACGCCATCTGCGCGAACTACTGCCCGCCCGTCTCGAAGAACGTCATCAGTCGCGGCAGATAGTCGGCGAGCGACCGGTTCGCGTAGTTCCAGGCATGCGTTCCAATGACGTAGCTGTGCCAGCCATAGTCGACGCCGGCGGCGTCGGCTGCCTGCTTGAAGCACAGATTCGACGCATGCAGTAACGCCTCCATCGCCACGGTACCGACCATCGCGGGGTCCGTCAGATCGGACCCGCCCGGCAAACCGGTGCTGGTGTAAAGGTCCACCTGGGTGTCGGCCAGATTGCCGACGATCGACGCCGGGTCGTGCGCCTGCCAGTTGGCGGCGTCGGTGACCGGATCGCCGAACGGCGCGAACGGCTGGACGCCGTTGAGACCGGTCATGATCACGGAGATCAAGGTCACCGCGCCGGCGCGGCACACCGGGTTGTAGTAGATGTCGGCCGCGCCGGAGAACGACGCGACCGCACCGTAAAGTTCGGGATTACGGGCGGCATACGACAGCGACCCAAAGCCGCCCTGCGAGATACCGACGATCGCGCGGCCTGACCGGTCGTCGATCGTGCGGAAATTCTCGTCGATCCAGTCGACCAG
>DASSVA010000426.1:0-2416 GCA_035706385.1 Solimonas sp.
GTCGCCGTCGGGCTCGATGCCGTCGTGCTGTCGACCCAGCACGATCCGGGCATCAAGCTCAAGACGCTGCGCGAAGGCGTGATGGAGGAGATTCTCAAGCCGGTGCTGCCGGCGAAGTGGATCGACAAGAAAACCAAGTTCCACATCAATCCGACCGGCAATTTCGTGATCGGCGGACCGGTCGGTGACTGCGGCCTGACCGGCCGCAAGATCATCGTCGACACCTACGGCGGCTGGGCGCGCCACGGCGGCGGCGCGTTCTCGGGCAAGGATCCGTCGAAAGTCGACCGCTCGGCCGCGTACGCGGCGCGCTACGTCGCCAAGAACATCGTCGCCGCCGGCCTCGCCAAGCGCTGCGAGGTGCAGGTCAGCTACGCGATCGGCGTCGCCGAACCGACCTCGATCATGGTGACGACGTTCGGCACCGGCACGATCAGCGATGCGAGCATGGAGAAGCTGGTGCGCAAGCACTTCGACCTGCGCCCGTACGGCATCACGAAGATGCTCGACCTGGTGCACCCGATGTACCAGCTGACGGCCGCTTACGGTCACTTCGGCCGCAAGCCGTTCGAGACCACCGTCAACGGCGAGACCTTCACCGCGTTCTCGTGGGAGAAGACCGACAAGGCCGAGGCGCTGAAAGCCGACGCGAAGAAGCTGAAGTAATCCGCTTCGCCATCGAAAAGGCCGCCGCGAGGCGGCCTTTTCGGCAAATCCGATGACCAGGAACGCCACATGAACGCCCAGCTCAAACCCGCCACGCAGGACTACAAGATCCGCGATCTTTCCCTCGCCGAACTCGGCCGCAAGCGCATCCGCATGGCCGAGGAGGAAATGCCCGGCCTGATGTCGATCCGCGCCAAGTACGCGCCGCTGCAGCCGCTCAAAGGCGTACGCCTGACCGGCTCGCTGCACATGACCAAGGAAACCGCGGTGCTGCTCGAAACGCTGGCCGCGCTCGGCGCGTCGGTGCGCTGGGCGTCGTGCAACATCTTTTCGACGCAGGACGACGCCGCCGCCGCGGTCGCCGTCGCCGGCACGCCGGTGTTCGCATGGAAAGGCGAGACGCTCGAAGAATATTGGGACTGCACGCTCGATGCCGTCACGCATCGGCTCGCCGACGGCACGCTGAGCGGCCCGGAGCTGGTCGTCGACGACGGCGGCGACGTGACGCTGCTGATCCACAAGGGCTACGAGCTCGAACAGGGCGACCAGTGGGTCGACACGCCGTCCGACAATCATGAAGTGAAGGTCATCAAGGATCTGCTCAAGCGCTGTGCCCGCGAACGGCCGGGCTTCTGGACGCGCCTCGTCAAGGACTGGAAAGGCGTCTCGGAAGAAACCACGACCGGCGTGCACCGTCTCTACCAGATGATGGAAGCCGGCAAGCTGCTGGTGCCGGCGATCAACGTCAACGACTCGGTCACCAAGAGCAAGTTCGACAATCTCTACGGCTGCCGCGAATCGCTCGCGGACGGCATCAAGCGCGCGACCGATCTGATGATCGCCGGCAAGGTCGCCTGCGTCTGCGGTTACGGCGACGTCGGCAAAGGCAGTGCGCATTCGCTGCGCGGCCTCGGCGCGCGCGTGATCGTCACCGAGATCGATCCGATCAATGCGCTGCAGGCGGCGATGGAAGGCTTCGAGGTCAAGACCGTCGAGGACGTGCTCGGCTTCGCCGACATCTACGTCACGACGACCGGCAACAAGGACATCATCACTCTCGAACACATGAAGGCGATGAAGAACCACGCGCTGGTCTGCAACATCGGTCACTTCGACAACGAAATCCAGATGGATCGCCTCAACGCGTCCGGCGCGGCGCGCGAGACGATCAAGCCGCAGACCGACCGCTACACGTTCCCGGATTCGGGCAAGTCGATCTACGTGCTCGCCGAAGGCCGCCTGATCAATCTCGGCTGCGCGCACGGCCATCCGTCGTTCGTGATGTCGAACAGCTTCTCGAACCAGACGCTGGCGGCGATCGATCTGTGGGCGCACAAGGACACGTACGAAAAGACCGTCTACCGTCTGCCGAAGAAGCTCGACGAGGAAGTCGCGCGTCTGCACCTCGCGCAGATCGGCGTGAAGCTGACGACGCTCACCGCCGCGCAGGCCGATTACCTCGGCGTGCCGGTCGAAGGTCCGTACAAGCCGGACCACTATCGCTACTGAATGATGTGAGGCGGGAGGGGTGAGGCGTGAGGCGACAAGCGCGACGGCATTTCGCAGCCCTTACGTCCTTGCACGACTTTCCCGTTCGTGCCGAGTGCCGCACGCAGTGCGGTGTATCGAGGCACCGGTGCAGGCCCCTCGATACGGCGCCTGCGGCGCCACTCGGGGCGAACGGACTGTTCAGAGTTTCCTATTGAACTCACTCAAGAACCCGGTCTCATGACGCCTCACGCCTCACGCC
>DASSVA010000427.1:0-3148 GCA_035706385.1 Solimonas sp.
GCGCTCGCCGCGCAGCCGCTCGCCGACGATCGCGTCTCGCTGCAGGCGGTGCCCGCCGCGCCGTCGGCGTACGACCAGAAACTGCAGCTCGCGCGCAAGGCGGTCGGCGACGATCCGAAGCGGGTCGCGCAGGTCGTGAAAAGCTGGATCGGCTCGGAGAACGGCTGATGGGCGACGCAGCCAGTCACAGCGGCACCGAGCGCGCGGCGATCCTGCTGTTGTCGCTCGGCGAAGGCGAGGCCGCCGAAGTGCTCAAGCACATGAGCGCGAAGGACGTGCAGAAAGTCGGCGCGGCGATGGCGTCGCTGTCGAACGTCACGCGCGAGCATGCGACCGCGGTGATGGACCGCTTCGTGCTCGAACTCGAGGACCAGACTTCGCTCGGCGTCGGCGCCGACGACTATGTGCGCCGCGTGCTGGTCAACGCGCTCGGCGCCGACAAGGCCGGCGGCCTGATCGACCGCATCCTGCTCGGCCGCAACAGCAAGGGCCTCGAAGCGCTGAAGTGGATGGAGACGCGCGCGGTCGCCGATCTGGTGCGCAACGAGCATCCGCAGATCGTCGCGATCGTGCTCGCGTATCTCGATCCCGACCAGGCCGCGGAAATCCTGCCGCTGCTGCCGGAGAAGATGCGCAGCGACGTGCTGATGCGGATCGCGCGGCTCGACGGCATCCAGCCGCAGGCGCTGCGCGAACTCGACGAAATCATGGAGAAGCAGTTCTCCGGCGGCGGCAACCTGAAGTCGTCGAGCGTCGGCGGCGTCAAGGTCGCCGCCAACATCCTCAACCTGATGGACTCGACGCAGGAACAGGCGATCACCGCGCGGATCGGCGAAACCGATGCCGATCTCGGCCAGCGCATCCAGGACCTGATGTTCGTGTTCGACGATCTCGCCGAGGTCGACGACCGCAGCACGCAGGCGCTGCTGCGCGAGATTTCCGGCGAGACGCTCGGCCTTGCGCTGAAAGGCGCCGATCCGCGCGTCAAGGACAAGATCCTCAGGAACATGTCGAAGCGCGCGGCGGAAATGCTGGTCGAGGACATGGAAGCCAAGGGGCCGGCCAAGCTCGCCGACGTCGAGGCCGCGCAGAAGGAAATCCTCGCGATCGCGCGCCGTCTCGCCGACGCCGGCACGATCGTGCTCGGCGGCAAGGGCGAGGCGTTCGTCTGATGAGCGAGGCCGCCGACAGCGAAGTGCTCGCCGATCCGCAGGCGCGGTTCGCGCGCTGGCAGATGCCGGTGTTCGAGAGCGCGTCGAACGATGCGCCGCTGACCGCGCAGCAGCTCGACGACATCGAGACCGCCGCGTACGAGGAAGGCCGCCAGCGCGGCTATGCCGACGGCGTGGCGGCCGGCCGCGACGAGATGCAGCGGCAGGCGATGCGGCTGCGCGCGCTGATCGAACAGATCGCGCGGCCGCTGGCGACGCTCGACGACGAAGTCGAACGCGCGCTGGTCGACGTCGCGTGCGCGGTCGCGCGGCGGCTGATCGGCGACGAACTGGCGATCGCGCCGGAACGCGTCGTGGCGCTGGCGCGGATCGCGCTCGCGGCGCTGCCGCGCGATCTGCGCGACGTCCGTCTTTATCTGCATCCGCACGATGCCGCGCTGGCGCGTGCCGAACTGCAACCGCCGCCGGAAGCGGAGAGTTTCCGCATCCTCGACGATCCGGCGCTGATGCGCGGCGACTGCCGCGTGCAGACCGAATCGGCGTATCTCGATGCGCGCGTCGACACACGCGTCGCGCTGCTGGCCGCGGCGATCGGCGAGGCCGCGTCATGAACGCGCCCGTCAACGAGTGGCGGCGCGCGAGCGCGCAGCGCCTGACCGGGCGGCTGCTGCGCCAGGCGCATGCCGCGCCGGCGCTGTCGAGCCTGCGGCCGGAAGGCCGGCTGCAACGCGTCGTCGGCCTGACGCTGGAAGTCGTCGGCATCCGCCTGCCGATCGGCGCGCGCGTGCGCGTCGACACCGCCGACGGTCACGGCCTCGACGCCGAGGTCGTCGGTTTCGCCGGCGAACGCACCTATCTGATGCCGACCGGCGAAATGCGCGGCCTGATGCCGAACGCGCGCGTCCATCCGCAGCACGGCGGCGGCGAGATCGTTGCCGGCGACGCGCTGCTCGGCCGCGTGCTCGATGCCGAAGGGCTGCCGATCGACGGTCGCGGCCGGCTCAAGACCGACATGCATGCGCGGCTCGACGCGCCGCCGATCAATCCGCTCGCGCGCGCGCCGGTCGCGACGCCGCTCGACGTCGGCGTGCGCGCGATCAACGCGCTGCTGACGGTCGGCCGCGGCCAGCGGCTCGGCCTGTTCGCCGGCACCGGCGTCGGCAAATCGACGCTGCTCGGCATGATGACGCGCTTCACGCGCGCCGACGTCGTCGTCGTCGGCCTGATCGGCGAACGCGGCCGCGAAGTCCGAGAATTCCTCGACAAGAGCCTCGGCGCTGACGGTCTGTCGCGCGCGGTCGTCGTCGCGACGCCGGCCGACCGCTCGCCGCTGCTGCGCATGCGCGCGGCGTACACGGCGACCGCGATCGCCGAGCATTTCCGCGATCAGGGCCGGCACGTGCTGCTGCTGATGGATTCGCTGACGCGTTTCGCGCAGGCCTGCCGCGAGATCGGCCTCGCGGTCGGCGAGCCGCCGACCACGCGCGGCTATCCGCCGTCGGTGTTCGCGCGCATGCCGGGGCTGGTCGAACGCGCCGGCAACGGCCGCGACGGCGAGGGCTCGATCACCGCGTTCTACACGGTGCTGACCGAGGGCGACGATCTGCAGGACCCGATCGCCGACGCCGCGCGCGGCATCCTCGATGGCCACATCGTGCTGTCGCGCGCGATCGCCGACGCCGGCCTGTATCCGGCGATCGATATCGAGGCGTCGATCTCGCGCGTCATGCACGACGTCGTCGACGAGCCGCATCTGCGGCAGGCACGCACGTTGTGCGCGCTGTTCGCGGCGTATCAGCGCAATCGCGACCTGATCAATATCGGCGCCTACCAGCACGGCGCCGACGCCAAGGTCGATGCCGCGCTCCAGCGCTGGCCGAAGATCGAGGAATTCCTGAAGCAGCCGGTGTCCGAGGCGGCGGGTTTCGGCGACAGCCGCCGCCGTCTCGGCGCGCTGCTCGCGTAACGCAAACCGG
>DASSVA010000428.1:0-2693 GCA_035706385.1 Solimonas sp.
CCCTGCCGATCGAGCGCGACGACGAGATTCGACAGCAGCATCGGATCGTCGGGCGCATCGGCGAGCCGGAAGCGGAATACGCGTTCGGCGAGCTGCGGTTCGCGGTCCAGGTAGATCACGCCGAGCGTGTTGTAGGCCGGCGCGTATTCCGGCGCCATCCCAAGCGCCGCACGCGCCCACCAGTACGCCGATCCGGCATCGCCGGCCGCCAACGTTTCGGCGGCACGGTTGTTCATGTACATCGCGATCACGGTGCGCTCGTCGATTTCCTGCGCGAGTTGCGACTGCAGGTCCTCGGTCGGTACGAAGTCGACGATCAGCGCCGGCGCAATGATGGAATTGGTGCGTTGGCTCAGTTCGATGTTGACGTGCCCGTTCTCCCAAACCATGCCCTGCGTCCGCGTCCAGGTCCGCGCCCGCGGCACGAAACGGTAGCGCACATCGACGTGCAGCGACCGGGCAAGCGCGGCGGTGAGAATGACCAGCGACAGACAGTTGCCGGCCTTCGCATCGAAAGTCTGCGCGGCGGTCCGCGTCATCGCCGCGTCGTAATCGATCCGCAGGCTGCTGCGGATCGCTTCGTACAGGCCGCGCGGCGCGCCATTGCTGCGCACGTATCGCGAGACATCGTGGGCGAGAAAGTCGCGCATCGCCGGGCTGAGCGCGAACAGGTCGAGTTCGCTCAACTCGGGCGGTGCGGCGCCAAAGTCGGCGTCCGCAAACAGCGTCGCCGGCGCCTCCGTCCGGATCATGGTGCTGCAGGCCGTCAACAGCATGACGCCGCATATCGCGATCAGCGCTTTCATGGCCGCCCCCGGGCATCGCCATCCATCGTCCGTTGCTACTGTACGCCGGCGCGGCGCGGCGGACATCGCCGGGGACGACCGTTCGGCGGCTCGCCTCAGCCCGCCGGCATCGATGCGAGATAAGCGCTCAACGCCGCCCGTTCGTCGTCGTCGAGCGCGACCGCGGCATGCTGCTCGCGGTCCCAGCGCACGATCGCGTTGTGCGCGGTCGCAACGCAGGTCTCGCCGTCGAAAATGCCGACGCCGATCCGGAACGAGGTGTTGCCGATCGCCAGCACGCGCACGCCGACGCGCAGGTCGGCCGGATACTGGACCTCGCGCCGGTAATCGATCTCGAAGCGGACGATGACGGTCTGCCGCCGGTCATCGAGATCGAACATGCCGATCGAACGCAGGAAATTCGCGCGGCCGGTCTCGACGTAGACGACGTAAGCGATGTTGTTGACGTGGCCGAGCAGATCGAGATCGTTGAAGCGGACGCGCTCGTCGACCCAGTACCGGTAGGCCTGCGGGTCGGTAGCGGCGGCGCTCACGAACCTGCCTTCCGGATCCCCGCTTTCGCGGGGATGTATGGCACGTTCGCTGCGTTCACGTGCCATACACCTTCTGCGCTTTCGGCGATTCGGCGATCAATTGTTCGACGACATCGCTCAGCTCGGCGGGATTCCAGCGCGCTTTCTTGTCGCGGACGATGCCGGTCTTCCAGCCGTTGCTGATCGAGACCTTGCCGCCTTCGACCTCGAACACCTTGCCCGTCACCTTCGCCGACAGCGGGCTGCACAGCCAGACGACGATCGGCGCGACGTTGGCCGGATCGTAATAATCGAAGCTGCCGTCTTCGGGCTTTTTCATCATCGCGCCGAACGGCCCTTCGGTCATGCTCGTGCGCGCGGCCGGCGCCAGCGCGTTCGCGGTGATGCCGTAGCGGCCGAGTTCGGCCGCCTGCACCAGCGTCAGCGACGCGATGCCGCCCTTCGCCGCCGCGTAATTGCTCTGGCCGACCGAGCCCTGCAGGCCGGCACCGGAACTGGTGTTGACGATCCGCGCATCGATTTTCTGACCGGCCTTGACCTGATCGCGCCAGCGCTTGACCAGCGTGCTGGCGATGCAGAAATGGCCTTTCAGATGGACCTTGATGACCAGGTCCCATTCGTCTTCCGACATCGACGCGAACATGCGGTCGCGGACGACGCCGGCATTGTTGACGACACCGTGCACGTCGCCGAACGCGGCGACGCCGGCATCGACGATCGCCTGCGCGCCGGTCATCGAGGTGATGTCGTCGCAACTCGCGACGGCCTTGCCGCCCGCCTTGACGATTTCGTCGACGACACTTTCCGCGCCGGCGCGATTGATGTCGTTGACGACGACGTTCGCGCCCTCCGCGGCGAGCGCGAGTGCGTAGGTGCGGCCGAGGCCGGAGCCCGAGCCGGTGACGATGATCGTGCGGTTGGTGCAGATGCCCATGTCGATTTGCCTCGTTGAATTCAATTTCAAAGACTACAAGTTTTCTTTCTATGAAGCGGTTGTGGCTTGATCGGGCCTTTTGTTTCGCGCTGCGGCGCGAGTGACTTTTCTTTGCATGCCCAAAGAAAAGTCACCAAAAGAAAGGGCACCCCTGGCTCTGCGCTGCTGCTACGCAGCAGTCCCCTGCGATGCTCGCCGGGAAGGGCGCGGCCGAAACTCGCGGCTGCGCCGCTCAGACACTCGGCCGCTTCCTCCCTTCCCGGCTGCGCTTCTCGGCGCAACGCAAAGGGGCCCAAAGGCAACAGCAACAGCGCCCCTCACCCCAACCCTCTCCCCGCACGCGGGGAGAGGGAGTGCCTTTTTCTCGTCATTCCCGCGAACGCGGGAATCCAGACGGCGCGCAGCGCCGTGCCGTGGCTT
>DASSVA010000429.1:0-3533 GCA_035706385.1 Solimonas sp.
CCGCAGCCGGCGGTCCACTGCCAGCCGAGCGTGTTGTTCGCGAGATCGGCGTCGACCAGCGTGTCCCAGAACCAGCGCGCGCCGATCTGCCACGGGATCAGCAGGTTCTTGGTCAGAAACGACGCGCTGACCATCCGCACGCGGTTGTGCATCCAGCCGCTCGTCCACAGTTCGCGCATGCCGGCGTCGACGATCGGGATGCCGGTGCGGCCGCGCTGCCACGCCTTCAGATCGGCGGCGTCATCGCGCGGCTTGCGCCACGGCATCTTGTCGAATCTGTCCTGCAGCGGCGCGTCCGGCGTGTGCGGAAAGTGGAACAGCAGATGGTGCGCGAACTCGCGCCAGCCGAGTTCGCGCAGCAGCTGCGCGGCGTCGGTTTCGAGCTGGGCGATGCCGTTGGCGCGCCGGCCGATCGCGGCGCGCACCTGCTGCGGCGAGATCTCGCCGAACTGCAGATGCGGCGACAGCCGCGTGGGGTCGGCGCGCGCCGGCAGGTTGCGGCCGTCCGCGTAATGGCCGAGGCCGCCGCGCACGAATGCGTCGAGCGCGTGCAGCGCGCCGTCCTCGCCGGGCCGCCAGCGCGCATAGAAACCGCTGTCCCAGTCGTGTTTCGGCAACAGCGCCAGCGCGTCGGGCGGCAGACTTTCAGGTTTGCGCGCCGCACCCTTGATGCGTGCCGGCGCGGCGTCGATCCGCAACGGCGGCAGCTCGGCCGCGAGCCGGCGCCAGAACGGCGTGAACACCCGGTACGGTTCGCCGCCGGCGGTCTTCAGGTTCCACGGCTCGTGCCAGAGCGCCGCGCGATGGCTCTGCACCGTGACGCCGTCTTCGCGCAGCGCCGCCTTGACGCGGCGGTCGCGCTCGATGATCGCCGGCTCGTACCGGCGGTTCCAGTACACCGCTTCGGCACCGGTCTCCTCGATCAGGCGGCGCAGTTCGGCGAGGCTCGCGCCCTGGCGGATCGTCAGCGCGGCGCCGCGGTCGGCGAGCGCGCCGTCGAGCCGCGTCAGGCTGTGGTGCAGCCACCAGCGGCTCGCGGCACCCGGCGCCCACGCCGCCTCGGCCGCGAAATCGGCGATGAACACCGGCACGATGCGTTCGTGCCGCGCGACGGCGGTGCGCAGCGCCGGGTTGTCGGTCAGGCGCAGGTCGCGCCGGAACCAGACGATGGCGGTCGAGGTCCGCGATTCGGGCTTTTTGCTCAAGATCGTCACAGGGCCGGCCGTGTACCGCCGTATAATGACGGCCTTCCATGACTTCCACATCTGCGCCCACCGCCGCCGCGCCCGCCGGCGCCATCGAGATCCGCGGCGTCCGCAAGCGATACGGTGCGCTCGAAGCGCTGCGCGGCGTCAGCTTCGACATCCGGCCAGGCGAATTCTTCGCGCTGCTCGGCCCGAACGGCGCCGGCAAGTCGACGCTGATCAGCATCATCTCCGGCCTCGTCCACGCGACCGAGGGCAGCGTCAGCGTGCTCGGTCACGACACCGTGCGCGATTACCGTGCCGCGCGCCGCCTGCTCGGTGTCGTGCCGCAGGAACTGGTGTTCGATCCGTTCTTCAAGGTGCGCGACATGCTGCGCATCCAGGCCGGCTATTACGGCTGCGGCAAGCAAGCCTGGCCGTGGATCGACGAGATGCTCGAACGGCTCGACCTGTCGGCGAAGGCCGATGTCTCGATGCGCGCGCTGTCCGGCGGCATGAAGCGCCGCGTGCTGATCGCCCAGGCGCTGGTGCACAAGCCGCCGGTCGTGATCCTCGACGAGCCGACCGCCGGCGTCGACGTCGAACTGCGGCGCATGACCTGGGCGTTCATGAGCGATCTGCACCGCCAGGGCACGACCGTCGTGCTGACCACGCACTATCTCGAAGAAGCGCAGGAGCTGTGTTCGCGGATCGCGATCCTCGATCGCGGCAGCGTCGCGGTGATCGAACCGACGCGCCAGCTGCTCGCGCGCCATCCGTACCGCTTCCTGCGCATCAAGCTCGCGGGCGGCGCGCAGTTGCCGGACGCGCTGCGGCCGCTGGTCACCGGCGAAGTCAACGACGCGCTGGAACTGAAGCTCGAAACGCGCGTCACGCCGATCGGCAGTGTGTTCGACGCGCTGCGCAACGCCGGCATCGCGATCGAGGACGTGCACACGCGCGAGCCGGACCTCGAAGACATCTTCATCGAACTGACCGGCCATTCGGCGAAGGCCGGCGCCGCGACGGCGGGAGCGGCGACATGACGCCGGATCAAATCGGCTTCACGACGCTGCTCAGGAAAGAGGTGATGCGCTTCTGGTCGGTGCTCGGCCAGACCGTCACCGCGCCGGTCGTCACGGCGTTGCTGTATCTGCTGGTGTTCGCGCAGGCGATGCAGGGCCGCGCGCCGGTCTATCCGGGCGTCGGCTACACCGAGTTCCTGGTACCGGGTCTGGTGATGATGACGGTGATCCAGAACGCGTTCGCGAATACTTCGTCGAGCCTCACGCAGTCGAAGATCATGGGCAATCTGGTGTTCCTGCAGATGGCGCCGCTCGGGCCGCTCGAATGGTTCGCCGCGTACATCGGCGCGGCGCTGCTGCGCTGCACGCTGGTCGCGTGCGCGATGCTGCTGGTGACGATCCCGTTCGTGCATCTGCCGATCCACGCGCCGATCGCGCTGATCGTGATGTTCCTGCTGTCGGCCGGCAGCCTCGCGGCGTTCGGCATGATCGCCGGCATCGTCGCCGAGAAGTTCGATCACATCGCGACATTCACGAATTTCTTCATTACACCGCTGTCGTTCCTGTCCGGCGTGTTCTATTCCGTCCACGCGCTGCCGCCGCTGTGGTTCAAGGCCAGCCATTTCAATCCGTTCTTCTACATGATCGACGGATTCCGCTATGGTTTCTTCGGGCACGCCGACGTGCCGATCGTGCACAGCGTGCTGTGGACGGCCGCGTTCTTCATGCTGGCGACGGCGGTCTGCCTGTGGATGCTGGTGACCGGCTACAAGCTGAAGAGATGACATGACCAAAGACCAGATCAGACAACTCATCGAGGCCGGCCTGCCCGATGCGCAGGTCACCGTGCTCGGCGACGACGGCCAGCATTTCGAGGCTACCGTCATCAGCCCGTCGTTCGCCGGCAAGACGCCGATCGCCCAGCACCGCATGGTCTACGCGACGCTTGGCGAGAAGATGGGCCGCGACATCCACGCGCTGAAGCTGAGCACCCGCGCCGCGTAGCGGCGGGGCGCTCAGTTCCGTGATGGGTGATTCGTGATTGGTGATTCGAAAAAAGTAAAGCCAGTCCGCCTCCAATCACGAATCACGAATCACGAATCACCCATCACGTCGCCAAATGGATAAATTCATCATCGCCGGCAACGGCCCCCTGAACGGCGGCATCGACGCCTCCGGCGCGAAGAACGCCGCGCTGCCGATCCTCTGCGCGTCACTGCTGTCGAACGAGCCGCTGCACGTCCGCAACGTGCCGAAGCTGTGGGACATCAACACCACGCGCAAGCTGCTCGGCCAGATGGGCTGCGCGGTCGACGAACCGGCG
>DASSVA010000430.1:0-7563 GCA_035706385.1 Solimonas sp.
CTGGAATGCGAACTGCAGGATGCCGGCGAGAAACACCGCCCAGGCCAGCGCCTGCACCGATCCCGAATCGACGAACGCCGAGGCGATCAGGCAGACGTTGAGGATGACCGGCGTGAACGCCGGCACCGCGAAATTGCCGTATGCGTTGAGCACGCCGCCGGCCATCGACGTCAGCGAGATGAACATCAGATACGGAAACGTCCAGCGCAGCAGGCCGGCGGACAGCGCGGCCTTGTCCGGATCGGCGTGAAAGCCGGACGCGAACGCCCAGACCAGCAGCGGCGCGCACAGGCAGCCGATCACCGTGACCACCGACAGCACGCCGCCGAGCGTGCCCATCGTCACCGCGACCAGATCGCGCGCGGCGGCATGCGGCTGCGTCGTCTTGGTCTCGGTGAACACCGGCACGAACGCCTGCGAGAACGCGCCTTCGGCGAACATGCGGCGGCCGAAATTCGGGATCATCAGCGCGACGAGGAACGCGTCCATGCCGGCGCCGGCGCCGAATGCGGCGGCCAGCATGATCTCGCGCACGAAGCCGAGGATGCGCGACAGCAGCGTCATCACGGCGACCACGCCGGAGGCCCGGAACAGGGATTTCGACATAGCCGCGGAGTGTAGCGCCCAACGCCCCGTTCCGGCGCGCGAAACGCGTGGTTTTTCAGGCGCTTCTATCGGTATCGGGCGCCGCGATTCTATTGACAGTACAAGGCCGCTTGCCCATACTCCGCGACCTTTCGAATCAGTCTCAACGTTTTTCAGGAGTTTCACCTTGGCCAATATTGCCAGCGCGAAGAAGCGCGCCCGTCAGTCCGAGAAGCGCCGCGTCCGCAATGTCGCGCAGCGCTCGATGATCCGCACCTTCATCAAGAAGGTCGTCAAGGCCATCGACGCCAAGGACAAGGCCGCCGCGCAGACCGCCTACGCGGAAATGGTGCCGGTCGTCGACCGTTACGCGACGAAGGGCCAGATCCACAAGAACAAGGCCGCGCGCCACAAGTCGCGCCTCGCCGCGAAGATCAAGGCGCTGGCCTGATCGGATCGAGTTTCACAAAAACCCCGCCGATGGCGGGGTTTTTTGTTGGCTGCGATTTGCGCTTTTCTTTCGTACGACACCCGGGGAGGTCGCGCTACACGGAAGGCTCCGCGACCCGCCGCGCGTTCGGCGCGACGCGCGCGAGGAGCCACTGCCGGATCTCATCGACGATCGTGAACACGACCGGCACGACCAGCAGGCTCAGCACGGTCGAAGTGATCAGGCCGCCGATCACGACCAGCGCCATCGGCCGGCGGAAACTGTCGTCACCGTGCAGGCCGAGCACGATCGGCAGCATGCCGGCCATCATCGCGAACGTCGTCATGACGATCGGCCGTGCGCGCTTGTGGCAGGCGTCGATCAGCGCGTCGAAGCGGCTCATGCCGAGATCGCGACGCGCCATGATCACGTAGTCGACCAGCAGGATCGAATTCTTGGTGACGATGCCGATCAGCATCAGCAAGCCGATCAGCGCCGGCATCGACAAGGGCAGTCCGTACAGCCACAGCAGGCCCAGCGCGCCGGTCGACGCCAGCGGCAGCGCCGCCAGCACGGTTCCCGGCTGGCCGAAGTCGTGGAACAGCAGCACCATGACCGCGTAGACGCAGAAGATGCCGGCCAGCATCGCCAGCACGAAACTGGCGACCATTTCCGTGATGTATTCGATGTCGCCGGACAGCACCAGCTTCACGTCCGGTGGCAGCGCTTTCAGCGATGGCAACGCCTGCGCTTCCTTGAGCACTTCGCTGATCGGCCGGCCTTCGAGATCGATCGTCAGCGTGACGATGCGGTCGCGATCGTAGCGGTCGATCTGCGCCGGACCGCCGGCCACGCTGATGTCGGCAATGTTGTCGAGCGGCACGGCGGCGCCGCGATCGCTGCGCACCGTCAACTGTCCGATGGTCGCCGGATCGGCACGCGCCGCCGGATCGAGCTGCACGCGCACATAGACCTGGCGACCCGGCAGATTGAGCCGTGGCAGGTTGAAGTCGTAGTCGCCGACGGTCGCGACGCGGACCACGTCACCGATGGCGGCCGATGTGATGCCGAGCGCCGCGGCACGCGCGAAGTCCGGACGGATGACGATCTCCGGCCGCAGCAGGCTGGCCGTCGACGCCACCGCACCGATCCCCTTGAGCGTGCGCAGGTCGGCCTCGACGGCGCGCGCGCTGCGCGTCAGCGATGCCGGGTCGCTGCCGGCGAGCATCAGCGTCATCTTCTCGCCCGGTGTCCCGCGGCCGATGCTGAAACGTGCGCCGGGCAAGGGCGCCAGTGCTTCGCGCATGGCGACGCGAATCTCCTCGATGCTGCGCCGCCCTCTGCCGGGCGGCGTCAGCCGCGCCGTCAGCTGCGCGGTACGCACTTCGGCGGCGGCGAGGTCCGAGCGGATGTTGCCGGTCTGCACGCCGGCGCCGATCGTCGTGTAGACCGATGTCACTTCGGGCACGGTCTCGAGCCGCGCCCGCGCGCGTTCGGTCAGCTCGCGGGTCTGTTCGAGCGAGCTGCCCGGCGGCCCCTGAAGCACCGCGACCTCGTTCGAGGCATCCGAGCCGGCGAGAAACGCCAGCGGCAGCTGATGGATCATCAGCAGGGAGACGAAGAAGAACGCCGCCGCGCCGGCCACCGTCTTGCGCGGATGCTCGAGGCACCAGTGCACAGCCCTCAGGTAGCGCGTCATCAACGTGCCGTCGACGTGCTGATGGCGACGCGGCTTGAGCAGATAGGCCGCCATCATCGGCGTCAGCAGGCGCGCGACCAGCAGCGAGAACAGCACGGCCGCCGATGCGGTCCAGCCGAACTGACGGAACAGGCTGCCGGTCATACCGCCGGAAAACGCGGTCGGCAGAAACACCGCGACCAGGGTCAGCGAGGTCGCGATGACCGCGAGGCCGATCTCGTCGGCGGCATCGGTCGCCGCCTGCCGCGGCGACTTGCCCATCTCCAGATGGCGCATGATGTTCTCGACTTCGACGATCGCGTCGTCGACGAGAATGCCGATCACCAGCGTCAGCGCCAGCAGCGTCAGCATGTTGAGGTAGTAGCCGAACACCGAAACGACGATGAACGTCGGGATGATCGACAGCGGCAGGGCAACCGCCGACACCAGCGTCGCACGCCAGTCGCGCAGGAACACCCAGACGACGAGCACTGCGAGAATGCAGCCCTCGTACAGCGCACGCATCGCCGCTTCGTATTCGGAACGACTGAAGTCGACGGTATTGGCGACCTCGGTGAAGTGCACTTCCGGGTGCGCACGCTTGAGCTCGTCGATCGAGGCGTAGACGCCCCTGGACGTCCCGACGTCGTCATGGCCACGCGCGCGCATGATGTCGAAACCGACGACCGGCTTGCCGTCGAGCAGCGTCAGCTGCGTGAGTTCGGCGTGCGTGTCCTTGACGCTCGCCACGTCGGCAAGCCGCGGCCGGCGGCCGTCGGACAACGGCAGGGAGATCTGCGCGAGCTCCGCCGCACTGCTGACGGTGCCGAGCGTGCGCACCGACTGCACCAGACCATTGAGATCGCCGCGTCCGCCCGGCGCCTCCTGCTGCATGCGGCGCAACTGGCTGCTGACCTCGCCGGCGGTGACGCCCAGCGCGCGCAGCCGATCCGGATCGAGCTCGACGCGGACCTCGCGCGTGACCCCGCCCTGTCGCCGCACTTCCGACACGCCGCGGTTCTGCAGCAGACGCCGCGACACGACGTCGTCGACGAACCACGACAGATCGGCATCGTCCATGGCCGACGACGAAACCGCATAGGTCATCATCGGCAGGCCCGCCACCTCGACCCGCGAGACGACCGGCTCCTGCATTTCCGACGGCAGCGTCGCGCGAATGCGCGAGACCGCGTCGCGTACGTCGAGCACCGCCTGCTCGGTCTGCTTCTCGTACGTGAACTCGATCATGAGAGTGACGACGCTGTCGCTGATCGTCGTCGACACATGGCGGACGCTGCCGATGCTGGAGATGGCGTCCTCGATCGGCCGCGCCACTTCCGCTTCGAGCTGTTCCGGCGACGCCCCGGGATCGGTCGCCACCAGCGACACCGTCGGGAACTCCATGTCCGGCATGCTCTGGATGCCCAGACGCGAAAACGCGATCAGGCCGGCAACCGTCAGCATGAAGAACAGCAGGATGGCCGGCGTCGGCCGGCGGATGGACCACGCGGAGAAATTCATGGCTGCGCTTCGGCCGTCGTCACGCCGACCAGGTCACCTTCGCTGAGAAAGGCGCCGCCGGACTTCACGAGTCGCGCACCCGGTTCGAGCGGATTGAGGATCTCGATCGCACCGTCGCGACGACGTCCGCAATCCACCTTGATCTGGTGCGCGTGGTGCTCGGCGTCCACCTGCATCACGTAGCTGTTGCCGTCGCGCAGCACGATCGCCGATTCGGGAACGGTCAGCGCCTTGCGCGTCGCCAGCACGAAGCGGCCGTTGACGTACATGCCGGGCGCCGCACCGCTGTGCTTCGGCAGCGCGACGTAGGCGATGCCGTTGCGCGTCTGTGCATCGACGCCGGGCGACAGTACGCGCAGCTTGCCCGGAATGCGCGTGCCGTCGAGCAGGCGCACCTCGACTCCGACATCGGGACCGAGCCGCGACATGTCGCGCGACGGCACCTCGGCGCGCCATTCGAGCCGACCCTGCCGCACCATCCGGAACAGCTCGACGCCGGGCGAAGCGACCGCACCGACCGTCGCCGAGCGCGACGAGATCACGCCGTCGTCCGGCGCGACGATGCGCGCATGGCGCAGGCTCACCGCCTGCGACGCACGCTGCGCCTTCGCCGACTCGAGCAGTGCCTGCGCGACTTTCGCCTGCGTGTGATAGGCCAGCGCGGCCTGCTTCGCGATCGCGTTCGACGCTTCGAGCTGGTCGGCGCGCGCGGCATCGGCGTCGGCCTTTTCCACGTTCGCCTCGGCCTGCGCCACCAGCGCGTCCAGATGCGCGAGTTCGGCGCGCAGCGCGTCCTCGTTGTAACGGGCGAGCAACTGGCCCTTCACGACGTGGTCGCCGACATCGGCCAGCACCTTGTCGAGCCGCACGCCGGCGATCTCGGCGCCGATGATCGCTTCCTGCCACGGCGCGATCTCGCCGCTGGCTTCCAGCACGTCCGGCCAGTCCACCGCAAGCGGCGCGACCAATTCGACCGATGCAACCGGTCGCGGCGCCGCGCTCTCCTCGCTCCGTGCCCCGCACGCCGACAACAGCACGGCACTCAGGCCGAGCGCCAGCACGCGCCATCCGGTTCGAACATCAGCGCGGCTCACCACCGGCTCGACATGATTCACAATCGACCCCACCCTGTGTTGCGCATGCACCGCTCGAAACCCGGCTCCGAAGCCACGACAGGCGGCTTGAACGTGCATTAAGATATGAAACACGATGGTTCATAGTACGGGAAACAAGATTTACGCACCACATCTTTCGACGGCGCAGGACGCGCGCGCCGTGCGGACGCGCGCCGCCTTGCGCGAAGCCTTGCTGACGCTGCTGGAAAATCTGCCGATCGACCAGATCACGATCCGCGACATCGCCGCGACCGCCGGCATCGGCTACACCACGTTTTTCCGTCACCACCCGACCAAGGAGGCGCTGCTGGACGATCTGGCGGCCGAAGAAATCCGCGGTCTCGGCGAGCTGGCGCTGTCGGTGATGGACGCCGATGGCGCGCGCGCCGCGTCGACCGGACTGTTCACGCTGGTCTGGTCCCGCCGCCCGCTGTGGACGGTCCTGCTGACCGGCGGTGCGGCCGCAAAACTGCGCGAGGAACTGCTGCGCATCTGCCTCGAAATCGCGGCCGATCGGACGCCGCCGCAGGCCAGCGCGCCGGCCGACGTGGCAACGCTGCTGGCGGTCAGCGGCACGATCGAACTGCTCAGCTGGTGGCTGCGGCAGACACGGCCGTTGCCGATCGCCGGGATCGTCGACATTCACCTCAAGCTGGTGCTGCTGCCGGTCCTCGATGCGCAGCAGATCGCGGTCCCGCAAACCGCCGCACCGAAAAAGCAGACCGCCAGGACCGGCGTCCGAAAACACCCGCTCCGTTCCTGAAGCCGCGATCCGTTCAGGATTAGCACGCGTGCCGGAAATGCGGCGAGCGACGCGCCAGCATCCAGCCGATCACCGGCGCCGCCGCGCGCAGCAAGCAGCGCGTCCGGCCCAGCGACGCACGCAGCTCGCCGAGGATGTCGTCCAGCGTGTGTCGCTGGAACCGGAGCAGACGCTGGCTTTCGTCGGTGTCGACCCAGTCGCCGAAAAATCGCGGCGGCCCGGGACGCAGCAGTCGAGGATCGAGCGGACGCAGGCCCATCGCCGCAAACATCCGGTTGTAGAAGTCGAGCACCAGACTGCGGCACGCTGCGCCACCACCGAGATACAGGGTGCGGCCGATCGCGTCCCGGCAGGAGACGGCGTTGGCGAACGCGAGTCCGGCATCGTCGGTATGAATCAGCTCGATGCGGCCGTCGGCGCTGGTCTCGAAAATGTTGTCGAAGCCTGCGGCATCCTTTTTCGACAGCGCCGCCGGCGGACAGACCGCGAGTCGCAGGATGCTCCAGTCCAGGTCACTGTCGCGGATGCGTTGTTCGCATTCAAGCTTGCCTCGACCATAGACGTCGGCCGGCTGCGGCATCTCGTCGACGCGCAGCGGCGGCGTGCGCCGATGCTGCTCGCAGCCGGCGACCGTCATGCTCGACGCGAATACCAGTCGCTTGGCGGTCGGCGACCATTCCATCTGCCGGACCAGCTCCCGTGTCGCAACGACATTGACGGCATGGGCACGCTGCGGCGCACGCTCGGTACCCGGCGGAATCATCGCCGCAAGATGGATGACGGCATCGACGCCGGCGAGCGCCGATGGCCACAGCGACGGATCACGGATGTCGCCCCAGATGATCGTCAGCTGATCGCCGAAGCGCGCGGCGAGCGAGGCCGTGTGCAGCGACTTCAGATCGACGGCGCGGACACGATGTCCCTTGGCGAGCAGATGGCCGATGGTGCTGCTGCCGACATTGCCGAAAGCGCCGGTGACGAGAACGGTCTGCGGCATCGTCGATCGCGATCAGTGGTGCGGCGCCGCCGCCGCGACATCCGGCACCGTCGGCGAGCTTGTTGCGGGGGCGGCGCTTTTTCGTGCGACAGCGGCCTGTCGCGCAAGTCGCGCTTCACGGCGTTTGATCAGACCGCGAAACTCGACCCGCTTGTAGCCCGGATACGGCTGCACGCCCCAGACATCCTGCGCGGTCTTCTGGCCGGCGCCTTCGGCCGGCCCGAACAGCGGGTACGGATAAATGCACTCGCGCGTTTCGTCGTTGAAGCGGATCTTTTCGAATTCGCTGCAGATCTGCTGCAGTGACAGCGTCGGCCAGCCGTACCAGATCGCCAGCAGCGGAAACGTCAGTGCCCCTTCAAGGACCAGCGCGACCAGGCAGACGATCAGGCCGCGCTGCAACCATTTGTGCATTCCCGTGAATGCCGCCGTCGTGCCGGGTGGCAGGCGCTTCTCTTTATCCGTCATGGCGTG
>DASSVA010000431.1:0-8459 GCA_035706385.1 Solimonas sp.
TGTAGCAGTACGCGTCTTCGGGGAACTGCAATTGCAGGCGCGCCATGACGATGGTCCGGTGCTCGGGTGGTCAGCGTTCGGGTCAGGTCGCGTCGCTGCGCGCTTTCTTGCGGCGCACGTACAGCGTCTTGACGACGCGCGCGACGCGCTTGCCGTCGCCGTCGAGGATTTCGAGCGGATACTGCGGCACGACCGGCTGGCCGCCCGCGGCTTGCGCCTGCAGCCGTGCGATCTCCTCGCGCGGCATGCGGAATTTCGCGTAGACCGTGCCGCGGCCGGGCGCAATGAAGTCGATCTGCGCGGATTTGTCCCAGACGATGTAATCGCTGCCGATCTGCTGCACGGTCATCAGCACGAGAAACGGATCGACCATCGCGTACAGGCTGCCGCCGAAATGCGTGCCGAACGCGTTGCCGTTGTACCAGTGCAGCCGCATTTCGACGTCGACCTCGCTGAAGTCGGCGCTGACGCGCGTGACGCGGATGCCGGTGCCGAGATACGGCGGGTACAGGTTCATCAGCAGGCGGAACATGCGCGGCGACATTTCAGGTTCCGGTCTTGCGGCGGAACACCGACAGGCGATTGCCGATCGGCGAAACGTTGTCGCCGAGCAGGCCTTTCTCGGTGACGAGGAGGTCGTCGCTCGCGAACAGCGGCGGCCGGCCTGGCTTGACCTGCGACGGGAAGCTGAAGCTCAGCGGCGCGGTCGTCGACTGCACGTCGCCGTCGGCGCCGATCAGCGCGATCTGGCCGGTCGCGAAATACGCGGCGAGCACGGCGTCGCCGACGAAGCTGAAATCGTCGGGCACGCTCAACAGGCTCGCGAACTGCGCGCCGTCGCCGGCGCTGCCGTCGGCGTTGATCGGATAACGGCGGATTTCACCGAGGCCGCCGAGGCCGCTGTTGCTGACGTAGACCGCGCCGTCATGAATCTGCAGGCCGTTCGGCGCGAGCAGGCCGGCGCGCGCCCAGTCGCTTTGCCCGGTTACGGAAAACGGATCGACCGGATCGAGCGTCACGCGCACGATCTTCGGATCGGGCAGCGCGGCGGTCGGCAACGGCCCGTTGACGAGATATAACGCGCCGTCCGGTCCGGCGGCGAGACCGTTCGGCGCGGCCAGGCCCAGATCGTGGATCGGCTGCAGCGCCGGATGCGCGGTTAGCCGCGCGGCATAGAGCCGGCCGTCGAAGCAGTTCGCGTACAGCACGTCGCCGATGATCGCCAGGCCCGTGAAATTGCCGCCGCCGTCGTACAGCGGCGTCGCCGCGTAGGCGTCGCCGTCGCGCGTGATCTCGAAGACGTTGGTGCCGCCGGAGACGAACAGCCGGCCGTCGTCGGCGAACAGGATGTTCTCGGCGCTGGGAATCGTCAGCAGCACGGTCTTCTCGCCGCACTGGCTGTCGACGCAGAGCGCGGCCGGATCGACCGGCGTCTCGTCGACCGCCGAATGCCTGCTGTCGTCGCAGGCCGCGACAAAGAAAAATCCGCACGCGAGCAGCGTGCGGATCGTGTTCGCCGACGTCACTGTCATGAAGATCTCCTGATCTTCGCTGCGCGAAGGCCGAAAGTCCTACAGCATTTCGATCGCCAGCGCCGTCGCTTCGCCGCCGCCGATGCACAGCGTCGCGACGCCGCGTTTGAGGCCGCGCTTTTTCAGCGCGCCGATCAGTGTCGTGACGATGCGCGTGCCGGACGCGCCGATCGGATGGCCGAGCGCGCAGGCGCCGCCGTGGACGTTGACCTTGTCGTGCGGCAGCTTGTGTTCCTGCATCGCCGCCATCGTCACGATCGCGAACGCTTCGTTGATTTCCCAGAGGTCGACGTCGGCGACCGTCCAGCCGGCTTTCTTCAGCACACTGGCGATCGCCGGCACCGGCGCGATCGTGAACTCGGCCGGCAGCCGCGCGGCGCCGGCCTGCGCGACGATCTTCGCGATCGGCGCCAGGCCGCGCTTCACGGCTTCCGACTGGCGCATCAGCACGGTCGCGGCGGCGCCGTCGGAAATCGAGCTGGCGTTGGCGGCGGTGATCGTGCCGTCCTTCTTGAACGCGGGCTTCAGCGTCGGAATCTTTTCCGGCATCGCCTTGAACGGCTGTTCGTCGCGCGAAATTTTCTCGGTGCCTTTCCTGCCGGTCACTTCGACCGGCACGATCTCGAAATCGAAGCTGCCGTCCTCGTTGGCTTTCTTCGCGCGCGCCAGCGATTCGATCGCGTATGCGTCCTGCGCCTCACGCGTGAAACCGTATTTCTCGGCGGTGCGCTCGGCGAACGCGCCCATCGGCGTGCGCTTCTCGTACGCGTCTTCGAGACCGTCGAGCGCCATGTGGTCGAGAATCTCGCCGTGGCCGAAGCGGTAGCCGCCGCGCGCCTTGCCGAGCAGATACGGCGCGTTGCTCATGCTCTCCATGCCGCCGGCGACGACGACGTCGGCATTGCCGGCGGCTATCGCGTCGGCCGCCATCATGATCGTTTTCATGCCGGAACCGCAGACCTTGTTGACGGTCGAGCAGACGACGCTGTCGGGCAGACCGGCGCCGCGCGACGCCTGACGCGCCGGCGCCTGGCCCTGGCCGGCCGGCAGCACGCAGCCCATGATCACTTCCTGCACGTCGGCCGGCGCGAGGCCGGAACGTTCGACGGCGGCCTTGATCGCGAGCGCGCCGAGCTGATTCGCGGTGAAACCGGTCAGCATGCCCATCATGCCGCCCATCGGCGTGCGCGCGATGCCGGTGATGACGATGGGGTCGGTAGCCTGCGACATGAGCAACTCCTCGGGATGGCGGTGTCGGGAAAGTCCGCCATTTTAGCCCGCGGTGTTCACGGCTGCGCTGCGTCCGCGCGCAAACGCCTGAGGAAAGTTCCGGGTAGCCCCGGACAGGGTGCTGGCTACAATCGCGGTCCGTTTCCGCCGGGAGTGACCACCGCCATGACCGTGTTCTCGCATTCCGAGTTCGATCAGCACGAGACCGTCAGTTTCTGCCACGACGCCGCGAGCGGTCTGCGCGCGATCATCGCCGTCCACAACACGAATCTCGGCAAGGGGCTCGGCGGCTGCCGCATGTGGCCGTACGCGAGCGAGGACGAGGCGCTGACCGACGTGTTGCGCCTGTCGCGCGGCATGACGTACAAGGCTGCGCTCGCCGGTCTGCCGCAGGGCGGCGGCAAGAGCGTGATCATCGGCGATTCGCGCCGCGACAAGACGCCCGAGCTGATGCGTGCGATGGGTCGCGCCGTCGAGCGCCTCAACGGCGCGTACGTCGTCGCCGAGGATTCCGGCACCAATGTCGCCGACATCCGCCTGATGGCGGAACAGACGCGGCACGTCGGAGGCCTCGCCGACGAGAAGTCGGTCGCCGAGGGCCGCACCGGCGATCCGTCGCCGGCGACCGCGCTCGGCGTGTTCATCGGCCTGCGGGCGGCGGTCCGCCACCAGCTCGGCCGCGACGATCTGCAAGGTCTGCGCGTCGCGATCCAGGGCGTCGGCAACGTCGGTTACCGGCTGGCGAAGCATCTGCACGAAGCCGGCGCGCAGCTGTGGGTGACCGACATCTACGCGCCGGCCGTCGAGCGCTGCGTCAACGAACTCGGCGCGACCGCGGTGACGATGGACGCGATCCACGCGCTCGACGTCGACGTGTTCGCGCCGTGCGCGCTCGGCGCGATCCTCAACGATGCGACGATCCCGCAGCTGCGTGCGAAGGTGATCGCCGGTGCCGCCAACAACCAGCTCGCGGTGCCGGCGACGCACGGCGCGGCGCTGAGCGAACGCGGCATCCTCTACGCGCCGGACTACTGCATCAATGCCGGCGGCATCATCGACATCCACTACGAAGGCCCGGCGTATCACGCGCCGGTCGTCGAGGCGCATCTGCAGCGCATCGGCCTGACGCTGACGCAGATCTTCGAACGCGCCGCGCGCGCGTCGCTGCCGACTCATCAGATCGCCGACCGCATGGCCGAGGAAATTTTCCGCCGCGGCTGATGCGCCGCGTAGACTGTGCGGCCACCCGGTTCACGGATCGAGCCCATGAGTGACCGTCTGATCGAACGTCTCGCGCAGGTGCTGCTTGCGCGTGGCGAGTGGCTGGCGACCGCGGAGTCGTGCACCGGCGGTCTGATCGCCAAGCAGATCACCGATCTGGCCGGCTCGTCCGGCTGGTTCGAGCGCGGCCTGGTGACGTATTCGAATCTCGCGAAGATGGAAATGCTCGCGGTACCGGACGCGGTGATCGCGCGCCACGGCGCGGTCAGCGGCGAATGCGCGGCGGCGATGGCGCGCGGCATCCTGCGCGCATGTCCGGTCGACTGGGGGCTCGCGGTGACCGGCATCGCCGGTCCCGGCGGCGGCAGCGAGGACAAGCCGGTCGGCACGGTGTGGATCGCGTGGATCCGCCGCGGCGACGGTCCGCAGGCGCATCGCTTCTTCTTCGAAGGCAGCCGCGAGAACGTGCGGCGCCAGGCCGCGCAATCGGCGCTCGAAGGTCTGCTGTACCGCATTCGCGAAGCGGGCTGACGCGGACGGCGGCGCGGCGGCTAGAATCTGCCGCTCCTTTCGCGCCGACCCGATTCGTTCATGCAGCTCAACCGTCTGTTCTTTGCGCTGTGGCCCGGCGAGGCGGTGCGCAAGGCGTGTTCCGATGCGACGCGCGAGCTGAAGGTGAAACTGCAACCGTCCGGCTATCTCAGCGCGCCCGAGCGCTATCACATGACGATGCTGTTTCTCGGCGACCGGGTGTCGGCGGCGCACGAGGCGTCCGCCGTGCAGGCCGCGCGGCTCGTGCGGATGGCGCCGTTCACGCTGACGCTCGATCACGCCGGTTCGTTCCGCAACACGCGCAACGTGCCGTGGTGGCTCGGCCCGCGCCGGACGCCGCCGCAATTGAGCCTGCTGCACGACCGCCTGCGCGACGCGATGCTGCGCACCGATACGCCGATCGAACGGATGCGCTTCTCGCCGCATCTGACCGTGTTGCGCGCCGACCGTCCGCTGCCGCCGACGCCGATCGCGCCGGTTGAATGGCCGATCGACGAGTTCGTGCTGATCCGCAGCCGTCTCGACCTGCAGCCGATCGCCTACGAGATCGTCGGGCGCTGGCCGTTGGCCGGCGATGACGACAGCGCGCCGCCGCCGGCGCGCATGCAGCTCGATCTCGGTTTCTGAACCGGCGCGCGCGCCGCGATCGTCTTACGGCAGGTGCAGCGGCTCGAAGAAATCCCAGATCGCATCGGTCGCGTTGAAATCCTGCGCGACCTTGCCGAGCAGCGAGAGGCCGGTGTAATTGCCTTGCGGCCAGGTGTGGCCGCCGTTCTGGATCGCGTAATAGCGGACCGCGCCGCCCGGCGCGCAGCCGCCGGCTTCCCGCAATGTCGTGACGGTGCCGTCGTTGGCGATGTCCGGCAGCTGGCTCTCGATGGTCTGCGCCGGATTGCAGCCGTTCAGTGCCGCGAAGCGATCGAATGTCGCCTGGCCGGTCAGTATGCCGAGACCGAGGTTCGCTTCGAGGTTGATCCGCGAATCGCTGCTGCCGAGCACGATGGTCATCGGCACGACGCGCGACGGCGTGCACGCGCTGCTTTGCGACTTGCGCAGCGTCGCGGCGACGATCGCGGTGCCGGCGATCAGATCGGCGCGTTCGCAGGCGAAGCGCCCGGCCATGAAGCCGCCGTTCGACATGCCGGCCATGTAGATGCGTTTGGCGTCGAGCGGCCGCAGCGCGACGGCGTGCGCGATCAGCGCCGACAGGAAACCGACGTCGTCCGCGCCGGTGGTCTTGCCGGGGTCTTCCTGCCATTCGCCGTCGGCCTTCGGGATGATCAGCCACGCGCCGTGCTCGGCGGCGAGCCGGCCGGCCTCGACGAGGTTCGCCATCACCTGCGGCGTGCCGTAGTGGTAATGCAGCAGCACGACCGCCGGCGCGAGCGGCGCGGTCTGCACGTTCGGCATGATGTACAGCACTTCGCGCGTGACGCCCTGATAGACGAAATCCTCCTCGAAGCTGCTGGTTCCCTCGGTCGGTTCGAGATAGCTGTGATTGAGGCGCGCGAGCGTTTCCTGCAGGCCGCCGCCGAGCGTGGTGAGCGTCGTGCCGAGCCCGCCGACGAGCGTCTTCAGGCCGTCGCCGAACGCGGCGTGTGCGCACAGCGGCAACGCGGCCAGCGACGCGATCAGCGCCCGGCGCAGGAAACGGAATGACATGGAACCCCCGGTGGCCCGATCGGTGAAGCCGCGAGTCTAGCCGCTGCCGCGCGCGCCGTCGCCGTCGCGCCGGTTTGTGGGACAATGCCGGCTCGCCGCCGCATCCGCGCCGCCGGGGATCACCGACGCGCGACATTTGCTGCAAGTCTCAGTTTTTGAGCCCCGGCCGGTGCATCATGCGCGCGAACTTTCCAACCGAATTCCTGAAGAGCCATGGACGATAACCGCAAGAAAGCCCTCGAAGCCGCGCTGTCGCAGATCGAGAAACAGTTCGGCAAAGGCGCGATCATGAAGATGGCGCCCGGCGAGCAGGCGCGCGACGTCGAGGTCATCTCGACCGGTTCGCTGACGCTCGACACGGCGCTCGGCATCGGCGGTCTGCCGCGCGGCCGCGTCGTCGAGATCTACGGCCCGGAATCGTCGGGCAAGACCACGCTGACGCTGCACGCGGTCGCCGAATGCCAGAAGGCCGGCGGCGTCGCCGCGTTCATCGACGCCGAACACGCGCTCGACGTCGGCTACGCGCAGAAGCTCGGCGTGAAGATCGAGGATCTGGTGATCTCGCAGCCGGACACCGGCGAACAGGCGCTGGAAATCTGCGACATGCTGGTGCGTTCGAACAGCGTCGACATCATCGTCATCGACTCGGTCGCCGCGCTGGTGCCGTAGGCGGAAATCGAAGGCGAGATGGGCGATTCGATCGTCGGCGTGCAGGCGCGCCTGATGTCGCAGGCACTGCGCAAGCTGACCGGCAACATCTCGCGCAGCAAGTGCATGGTCGTGTTCATCAACCAGATCCGCATGAAGATCGGCGTGATGTACGGCTCGCCGGAAACGACGACCGGCGGCAACGCGCTGAAGTTCTACGCGTCCGTGCGCCTCGACATCCGCCGCACCGGCGCGATCAAGAAAGGCGACGAGGTCATCGGCAACGAGACGCGCGTCAAGATCGTCAAGAACAAGATGGCGCCGCCGTTCAAGGAAGCGCATTTCGAGATTCTCTACAACGAAGGCATCTCCAAGCTTGGCGAACTGATCGATCTCGGCGTCGACAACGGCATCGTCGACAAGTCCGGCGCGTGGTTCGCGTACAAGGGCGACAAGATCGGCCAGGGCAAGGAAAACGCGCGCAACTACCTGCGCGAGAATCCGGCCGTCGCCGACGAGATCGAAACGGCGATCCGCGCCAAGCTCAATCCGGAGCGCGCGGAGCGGGCTGCGGCGCGTGCGGAAAGCCAGGCGGCCGCCAAGTAAGCGGAGCGATCCGCGCGAGCCGGCGCCGCTCGATGCCGACGCGGCGCGCGGCCGCGCGCTGAAACTGCTGTCGCGGCGCGAGCATTCGGCGGCCGAACTGTCGCTCAAGCTCAGGCGGCGCGGCGCCGAGGCCGAGGTCGCCGATGCCGCGGTCGGCCGGATGCGCGACGCCGGGCTGCAGTCCGATGCGCGCTATGCCGAGATGCTGGTCCGCAACCGGATCGCGCAAGGCTACGGACCGTTGCGGATTCGCGCCGAACTGGCGGCCGCCGGGATAGCGGACGCCGACGCGCGCGCCGCGCTCGATGCCGCCGATTGCGACTGGCACGAGCGCTGCGCCGAACTGCGACGGCGCAAGTTCCGCGCGTTGCCGAACGGCGCGGCCGAATGGCAGAAGCAGTATCGCTTTCTCGCCAGTCACGGCTTTGCCGCCGATGCGATTCGCGCCGTGCTGAAAGCTAGTCCAGCGCCGGCGGAGGACTGGACGGAGCCGTTCGAGGAGAGTCCGTAGGCTTGAGGCCCGGTTCGAACGGCACGCGCGTCGGCAGCGGCGGCGCCATCCGCGCCGCGAGCCTGGCGCGGATCTGCGGCATCGCCGCCAGCGCGGCGCGTTCGCCCTGCAGGATCGCCTGCTGTTTCGATTCGAAGTTGCTCGCGCTGATGCCGGTCAGGTCGGGGCGGATCACGACGTCGGCCTGCGGCAGTTCGGCGTCGCGGATCGACTGGCCCATGATCTCGAAGCTGCGCATCAAGAGGTCGAGCTTGCCGGTCGTCGCGGTATTCGCCGGCGGCGTCGAGACGTCGACGGCGATCACGAAATCGGCGCCGAGCTGGCGCGCGTAGCGGATCGGCAGCGGACTGACGAGGCCGCCGTCGACGTATTCCGTGCCGCCGATCACGACCGGCTCGAACACCCCCGGCACCGACGACGACGCGCGCACCGCCTGGCCGACGTTGCCGCGCTGGAACAGCACCGCCTGGCCGGTGGCGACCTGCGTCGCGACACAC
>DASSVA010000432.1:0-2985 GCA_035706385.1 Solimonas sp.
GCCGAAGCGGCGCTCCTGCAGGGAACGGTTTTCTGGAGTTAGCGATGCAGCCGATCGAAACACGAATGCTCGAAGCCGAGGCGCTGTGGCGGCGCGGCGATGCGCTCGTCGATGCCGGCGACGGCGCGGCCGCCTATGCGATCTACACGCAGGCCCACGACCTGATCATGGACTGCCCGTCGCTGCACGAGCGCGCGCACCGCAAGCTGCAGCGCGTTTCGGCGCGGCACGGGCATCGCGGCGAGATCATCATCGACAAATTGCTCGTCTGGCTCGCGCCGCTCGGCGTGTTCGAGGCGATCGCCCTGGCGCAGCGTTCCAGCGTCAGCTTCGCCGCCGCCTGCCGCCGCCGGCTCGCAGCACACTGAAACAGCGAACGACTTTTAACCGCAGATTACGCAGATTTCACGGATTGAAAAGAAAGCCTTCTTGATTTTTTCTGCGCAATCTGCGGTTCAACGCTTTTATTGGAGGTACCGATGAACCTCAACGGCATCAACATCAAGGTGCATGACATGTCGCTGCGCGACGGCATGCATCCGAAGCGCCACCAGATCACGATCGAGCAGATGAAATCGATCGCCAAAGGACTCGACGATGCGGGCTGCCCGCTGATCGAGGTCACGCACGGCGACGGGCTCGGCGGCGCGTCGGTGAACTACGGCTTCCCGGCGGCGAGCGACGAGGAATATCTGCGTGCGGTGATTCCGCTGCTGAAGCGCGCGAAAGTCTCCGCGCTGCTGCTGCCGGGCATCGGCACCGTCGACCATCTGCGCATGGCCGCCGATTGCGGCGTGACGACGATCCGCGTCGCGACGCATTGCACCGAGGCCGACGTCTCCGAGCAGCACATCAATCTCGGCCGCAAGATGGGGCTCGACACCGTCGGCTTCCTGATGATGGCGCACATGATCGAGCCGGCGCAGCTCGTCGAGCAGGCGTTGCTGATGGAAAGCTACGGCGCGAACTGCATCTACGCGACCGACTCGGCCGGCTACATGCTGCCGGACGACGTCACCGCGCGCATCGCGCTGCTGCGCGACAAGCTCAAGCCGGAAACCGAGATCGGCTTCCACGGCCACCACAACCTGTCGATGGGCGTCGCCAATTCGATCGCCGCGGTCGCCGCCGGCGCACGCCGCATCGACTGCGCGTGCGGCGGCATGGGCGCCGGCGCCGGCAACACGCCGATGGAAGTGTTCGTCGCGGTCTGCAACCGCATGGGCATCGAAACCGGCGTCGACGTGTTCAAGATTTCCGATGTCGCCGAAGATCTCGTCACGCCGATCCTCGATTTCCCGGTCCGCATCGACCGCAACTCGCTGACGCTCGGCTACGCGGGCGTGTATTCGAGCTTCCTGCTGTTCGCGCGCCGCGCCGAAGCCAAGTACGGCATCCCGGCGCGCGAGATCCTGCTCGAACTCGGTCGCCAGAAGATGGTCGGCGGCCAGGAAGACATGATCGAGGACACCGCGCTGACGATGGCGCGCGAACGCGGTCTGCTGAAAGCCAGCGCCGCCTGAGCGGGGCGCGTCCGCGCGCGCGCGCAAACGCATTGCCGGCCGCGCGCAGGCGACTTCATCCGCCCTCTGGGCCCCCCGCTTGCGGCGGGACCTCCAATTCGTCGAGATCGGCGCGATCTTTCGCGCGGCCGCTGGCTCGCTTGTTGCGCTTGAGATCATTCAGGCCGATGAAGGCGACGCGGACGCCTTCGTAGTCGATCTCCAGCCGGCGCGGATAGCAGTCCGCGAAATCGACGCCATCAATCGACGTCAGGATGTCGATGCGAAACGGCGGCTGGCCCAACTGCAATACCCGCTCTTCTTGCGTGAAGTCCTTGGCGGTTACGCCAAGCCGGAAAAGCCGAAGCGATCCAGTACCGACAGAAGACGGCCGGCGTTTTCGTGCCGCGCCGCAATCCATACGTCCAGATCGCCGGTGTAACGAGGATGCCCATGAACGCCCACGGCATAACCGCCGACCACGAGGTAATCAACCCCGTGCTCGTTCAACAAAGCGATGAACTCTCTGAAGTCCTGGCTCCACATGGCGCAGCCGTATGTAGTGTTCGCGAAGCAAGTCGACCGCCGCCAATCGTTCCGCCGGTGGACGGCTGAGCCAGTAGGCACGGTCGTGAGCGGGCTCGCGCAGCGACTTGCGGACGATGATGCGTTCCATGCGGCGAATGTATAGCTTGCGAGGACAATGCGTACATGATGCCGTCACCCGGTAGCCACTTCGCATATGGAGCGGCGAAGCGCATCCTTCCGTGCGGCAGCACCGGCAGTGGGATACGCTCCTGTTGCTCAAGCCGATATGACTGAGACTTTCATTTCGCACCGATGATGCCCGCGGGCAAGGTTTGGGCCGGACTGGATGGATTTTTGTCCGCGCGCCGCAAAGATCTGAAACGCATCGCCGCGCATACTCGAGGCGAGTACGAGCTCCAGGATGTCATCGGCGAAGCACTACTCGTCGCCGAATGGCTGGCTTCGCACAGAAGCGCCACCATCGATTTCGCCGATCCGGCATTTCAGCATTTGCTGCTGAGCCATCTTTACCAGCGGCTCGTCCGCTACGGCGAACAGGTGGTCCGCAACGCCAGGCACTTCGATCAGGCCACGGCCGGACAGGATGGCGTGGATGCATTTTCGACATCGCTCGATTCATGGATTCACGATGATCGCGATCCTCTGACGGAACTGATCGACGCTGAAGACGCCGCCGATACACGGTACGAAAATCGCTATGCGCTGGCTGACGCCTATCTCAAACTCGCACAGCAGTGCGACAACCGCATGCCGGTCGTCGCGGCCTATCTGCGCTTGTCCGTTTCGCAGACCTATCGTCGCTTTGCCCGGGTGAGATGGCTGGCCAGACACCAGGCGACCATTTTCCTGCCCGTTCCCGAACACATCTTCACGCCACGTCCATGGCGCCGCTACAAGCTATGGCGAACGCCGATCCAGATGGATTTCGGATTCG
>DASSVA010000433.1:0-2752 GCA_035706385.1 Solimonas sp.
GCCGCCGCACGGCGGTCTCGCGTACATCGTCGTCGACGATCTCGCCAAGGGCCGCGACGGCCTGCGCTCGCCGATCGTCAAGAACCTGCACGACGCGGCGCTGACCGGCATCCTCGAACGCACCGGTGCACAGACCGGTGACCTGATCTTCTTCGGCGCCGACAAGAGCAAGGTCGTCAGCGACGCGCTCGGCGCGCTGCGCCTCAAGCTCGGCAGCGATCTGAAGATGACGGCGAACGGCTGGAAGGCGCTGTGGGTCGTCGACTGGCCGATGTTCGAGTGGGACTAGGACGACGGCCGCTGGGTGTCGCTGCATCATCCGTTCACGGCGCCGAAGCCGTTCGACGCGGCGGCGCTGCGCGCCAATCCCGGCGCGACATTGTCGCAGGGCTATGACATCGTGCTCAACGGCGTCGAGATCGGCGGCGGCTCGGTGCGCATCCACGCGCCCGAGATCCAGCAGGCCGTGTTCGATCTGCTCGGCATCGGCGCCGACGAACAGCGGGAGAAGTTCGGCTTCCTGCTCGAAGCGCTGTCGTTCGGCGCGCCGCCGCACGGCGGTCTCGCGCTCGGTCTCGATCGCCTCGTCATGCTGATGGCCGGCGGCCAGTCGATCCGCGACGTGATCGCGTTCCCGAAGACGCAGACCGCGCACGATCCGCTGACGGCCGCGCCGAGCGAGGTCGACGCCCGCCAGTTGCGGGAACTCCATGTCCGTTCGACGGTCCAGTCGAAGATGGCGTAACCACTTTCAAAAGCCGGCGCTCAGGGGGCCGGATTCATGAAATTCCAGAAATGCTTGTTGCTGTCGTTATGCGCCGTGCTGAGCGGCGTGACGGCTGCGTGCCACGGTGTCGGCGACGGCTCGAAACCGGATCACATGCAGATTGCGCAGACCGGCGGCCTGCTGGGGCTGAACTCGGGCAAGTCGTTCGTCTGCTTTGCCGAACCGCTGACCTTGTCGATCGTGTTCGATAACGGTCGTTACGACAGCAGTTTTGCGACGCGCGCGCACTGGACGTCGTCGAATCCCGACGTCGCCGCGGTCAGCAACGGCGACATCCTTTATCCGGGCAGCACGACGCTGGCGTACAGCTCCGGCGTCGTGGTGCCGAAGCAGCCGGGCACGACGACGATCACGGCGAACTTCGCGTCGCTGAGCGCCAGCTATGATCTGACGATCGAGAACCCGAGCTCGTTCAGCATCGAGCCGGCCAGCATTTCGATGGCCAGGCATTCGACGTCGCCGATCAACGCCAAGGCCGTCATCGAAGGTTATACGCGCACCGTCACCACGTTCGGCACCTGGTCGTTCACCGACCAGGACGACGAAACAACGGATACCGATACCGGCGACGACACGACCGACGACAATCCGCTCGACAAGGTCGTGCAGCTGTCATCGTCGTCGAGCGGCGTTGCGCTGCTGGCCGGCGATACGCTCGGCACGCGTACTGCGCAGTTGACGCTGGCCTGCCCCGAGGGCAGCGACGCGGCAGCGATGGCGGCGTCGGCACTGAAGGCGCCGGTCAACGTTCGCGAACTGAAGACGCTGACGATCACGCCGGAGTTTCCGGCGACCCAGCAGCTCAATGTCATGACGTACGGGTCGGGCGACGACGCGACGACCGTCAATACGACCGAGACGATGCAAGTGCTCGGTGGCTTCGGCGACGGCGTCGCCGACACGCAGGATCTCTCGACGCAGGTCACGCTGCAGTCCAGCGACAAGACCTCGATCGTGCCGGTGATCGGTTACGTCTCCGTACTCAAGGCGGGGAGTGCCACCGTCACGGCGAGCTATCCGATCATCGACGCCGAAGGCAATCCCGTGTACGACGACGTCGATCCGGTCACGTCGGCGCCGGTGACGATCACCGGCGGCGAACGCACGTTCAAGAGCCTGGCGATCGCGCCGTCCGACGAACAGACGCTGACCGCGCTCGACGATCTGCAGTATTCGGCGATCGCGACATTCACCGACGATACGACGCAGGACATCACGCGCCATGTCTTCTGGTCGGTTTCCGATGCGTCCATCGCGGCGATCGGCAATGGACAGTCGATCAAGGCCGGCGATCTGTTCTCGTTGACGATTCCGACCGACGGTCCGCTGTCGGTCGACGTCACGGCCGCGCTGGGCACCGCCGAGGACGCACCGTCGGCGACGGTCCCGCTGAAGATTCAGGCGCTGGAGTAGTCTGGTCCGGGCTCGCGCCCGGAGGAGTGGAAGAAGATGGCAGCTGCGCTCAAACTCGACGAATTCAATCTGCTCGACGACGACGAATGCGATGCGCGCATCGTCGCCGCCAAGAAAATCCTCGGCAAGCGGCTTTGCATCCTCGGTCATCACTACCAGCGCAACGAGGTGTTCAAGCACGCCGATTTCACCGGCGATTCGCTGAAGCTTTCGCAGCTCGCGGCGAATTCGGACGCTGAGTTCATCGTCTTCTGCGGCGTGCATTTCATGGCCGAGGTCGCCGATATCCTGACGTTCGGCAAGCGCACGGTGATCCTGCCCGATCTCGCCGCGGGTTGTTCGATGGCCGACATGGCGAATCTCGTCAAGGTGCGCAAATGCTGGGCCGAGCTGTCGGAAGTGCTGCATCCCGACGAGACGGTCACGCCGGTCACCTACATCAACTCCGCGGCCGACCTCAAAGCCTTCTGCGGCCAGCATGGCGGCATCGTCTGCACCTCGAGCAATGCCCGCGCGGTGCTCGAATGGAGCTTCGCGCGGCGCGAGAAGGTG